>DAINRN010000013.1:16470-16857 GCA_036741815.1 Acidobacteriota bacterium | reverse complement strand
CGCGACGTCGCGGGCACGATGCTTCGGCAGATCGGGTTCGAGGTCGTCGCGGTCGTCACCCAGCCGGGTGTGCCCACCACTTCGATCTACGGTGTGAAGGGCGATAGCACGGGCGGCACCGCGCACTACTCGATCGACGTCAAGGACGGGGGCTGGAAGACGTCGGAGGGCATCCTGGACTTCGACCAGACGGCGGCCGACGTCCTGCACAAAGGCGAGGTGATGGAGCTGGACTCGATCGCCTACAAGGACAACCGCCTGGACCTCCGCATGGTGTCGCTCGAGGCTCACAAGGTCACCCGCGGCGAGTGGATCCTCAAGTCCCGCAAGCCCGAGCCCGTGGCCACCAACTTCAAGTTCTTCTTCCCGCCGGACTGGAAGAACCGC
>DAINRN010000013.1:743-16460 GCA_036741815.1 Acidobacteriota bacterium | reverse complement strand
TGCCGCCGCTCGCGAGGCCTGGGAAGCGCAGGGCTTCACCGTCAAGGGCGCGGCGGACGCCCCGCGTGCGATCGAGTACATCGACCATTACCTGCGGGTCTTCCCCGGCGAGGCGCAGGCCCGCGCCTACGCGGCTCAGATGATGGCGGGGGGCGCCGAGCCGGCGCGCCCGGCGAGCGCGGCCGGCACGCCCGCGGCCGCGCCGGCGGCCGCGGCCAAGACCACGACCACGACCAAGAAAGACATCAAGGCGGGCATGACCGCGCTCGAGGTGATCGACGTGCTGGGCAAGCCGCAGAAAGAGGTCAACTTCGAGAACAAGACGCGGTGGACGTACCCCGACCTCACCGTGATCTTCGAGAACGGCCGGGTGAAGGAGGTCCGGTTCTGATGCCCGCCACCGCCGCGCGCGTGGCCGCCGCCGAGGCCTTGGCCACCATCGGGCCCGCGGCCAACGCGGCGCTCCCGAAGCTGCGCGAGGTCGCGGCGAAGGACGACGAGCCCGAGGTCCGGGACGCCGCCGGCGAGGCCATCAAGAAGATCGAGGCGAAGTAGCGTCCCGACCGCTCAGCGAGGAGCCGGGTTCAGGCCTTCCGGCAGCGCGGGCATGCCCTCCAGTCCCTGCTTCGCAGCCTCGGCGCGCATCACGGCGTAGGCCGCCAGGTCAGCCTCGACCTTGGACGCCTCGGGCCCGGCGTCGTAGAGCTGCTCGATGCTGGCGGGGCGCAGCTGTACGGCAACGAGCCCCGTCTCGACTTGCCGCCGCAGCGCCATGCCTTCCTGGGTGCTCACGAATCCCGAGCCATCCGTGTCGGCCTGGTCCTTGAAAAATTCCGTCCACGCTTCCGCGTTCGCAACGCGGGTCGTCCGAACCTTGACCTTTTCCTCCCAGCGGAGCTGCGAATCCTCTGGGGAGCCGTAGGAGCGTCCCACCGATCCGTCCGGTGTCGGAGTCGCCCGGAACGTGGTGCTCCCTGACAGGATGCCCGCCACCATCCTCACGGACCCGGCCGCGCTTTCGCTCATGCCGCTTTGCCGGATCGAAGAGATGTACTCGTCGAGGTCCGACTCCGCGCTCGCACAACACGCGACGGACAGGATAACGGTCACGAAATAGGTGGTCACCTTCCCGGTCATGATCACCTCCCAATCCATCCGTCCAATCGTACGCCCGTCGTGGGTGTGACAGCTCCTCGTCCATCTCATCGCTTTCTCTTCGTCACTTAGGAACGCACGCGGCCGCACAGGTCCCGTGCCGCTTCGCGCCAGTGCGGGAAGCGGAACGAGAACCCGCTCTGCAACAGCCGGCCCGGGACGACGCGGCGGCTCTTCAGCACCAGCTCGGTCTCGGTCCTGAGGAACACCGCCCCCACCTCGAGCATCCACGCCGTCGCCGGCAGGCCGATGCGGGTCCCCCATGCCTCGCGCAGCTCGCGCATGAACGCGCCGTTGGGCAGGGGGTTGGGCGCCGAGAGGTTCACCGGGCCTTCCATGTCCTGCCGATCGATCAGGTAGTACACCGCGCGAACGAAGTCCTCGTCGTGGATCCACGACACGTACTGCCGTCCGTCGCCCGAGCGCCCGCCGAGTCCGTGGCGGACGAGCCCCAACAGGACGTCGAAGACGCCGCCGGCGTCGGGGCTCATGACCATGGCGGTGCGGAGCATCACCTTGCGCGTCCGGGGCGTCTCCGACTCGGCGGCGCTGCGCTCCCAGGCCTTGGCCACGTCGGTGCTGAACCGCCACGTGTCGGGGACGCCGGGCTCATCGCCGCCGAGAATGCCGTCGGCCTCGTCGTTGGGGGCGTCGTAACGGTGGGCGTAGATGGTGGCCGTGCTCGCCTGCAGCCACACGCGCGGCGCCCGCTTCGCCTGGCCGATGGCGCGCCCGAGCACGGAGGTGGACTGGACACGCGACTCCAGGATGGCCCGGCGGTTCGCCGCGTTGTACCGGCAGTTCACGCTGCGGCCGGCCAGGTTGATCACGACGTCCGCGCCGTCCAGCTCGCCGGCCCAGTCGCCCACGGTCTGCCCGTCCCACCGGACGGCACGCCACGGTCCCGGCGCGCCGCTGCGGCTCAAGACCACGACCTCGTGACCGTCCCGCTGAAACGCGCGGGCCAGCACCGACCCTACCTGGCCCGTGCCGCCGGGGATGATGATCTTCACGGACCCGCCACCTTGTACTCGCTCTGCACCAGGCCGCTCGGGTAGTGCCGGGTGGCCACGTGACGGAGCGGAATGTCGCGCGGTACCGCGCCGAAGAGCGGTATCCCCTCTCCGATCAGCACCGGCACGCGCGTGATCACGAGGCGCTGGACGAGCCCCGCGCGGAGGAAGCGCTGCACGGTGATCCCGCCGTCGACGTACAGGTGCTGCGCCCCGGTGGCCGCCAGCTTCGCCACGATCTCGGCGGGAGGCCCCGCCATCTGCTCGACCACGCCGTCCCCCACCGCGGACAGGTCCAGGGGACCGCTGCTCAGCACCACCACGCGCTTCTTGCCGTACGGCCAGGCCGGAAACGCCAGCACGATCTCGAAGGTCTTGCGCCCGATCACGATCGTGTCCACGGTGGCGATGAACTCGTCGTATCCGTGCGGCTCGCCGCCGCCCGGGGGCAGGAAGTCGAGGCCGCCGTTCGGCCGGGCGATGAACCCGTCCACGCTCGTCCCCACGAACACGGATACCTTCATCGCGTTGCCTCCAGGTTGCGCACCACCGGGGCCAGGCTCTCCGCGGCCAGCCTCTGGGCCAGCTCGTTGGGGTGCATGTCCACGGGGTGCACCCATAGAGAAGACGTCGGACGGGCGCGCAGCGCGGGGCGGAGGTCGTGCCAGGGTATGCCCGCGGTCACGCAGAAGCGGGAGACCGTCTCCGTCGCCGCCGCGAAGGGGTCCTCTCCCTCGAGGTTGACCAGCAGCGGCCACGACGCCACCAGCAGGCGGCCGCCGCGCTCGCCCATGCGCCTGTTCATCTCCCGGAGGTAGCCCTGCGTGCGGGCCCAGCCCTCACGGTTGGCCTCGCCGTACATGTCCAGGTACCAGCGCGTGGTCTCCCCGCTCGTGCGCCGGGTCTCCAGGCGGTCGCGCACGAAGCCCAGCAGCCGCGAGTCGAAGCGGCCCATGTCGGGCACAGCGTGGCCCTCCATCGTCGCTCGGCCCCGGTCGACGATGAGGTCGTTCACGTAGCGCTGGCGCGCGTGGAACTCCTTCGACTGGTCCGCGTCGTTCAGGACCATCGCGTAGACCACGACGTCCGGCTCGTAGCGGAGGATCTGCTCGAACATCTCGAACAGGAGCGGGAAATCCGCTCCCCGGCGGCCGCAGTTCAGGACCTCCCACCGCTCCTGGCCGCCGGCGTTCAAGCGCGCCTCCAAGGCCCTGACGCACGTGTCCGGCTCCTTCACGCCCTGTCCCTCGGTGAACGAGTCGCCGAGAACCATCACGCGCCGCACGCCGGGCCGTCGGGGGCCGAACTCGGCGGCGCGGAAGCGGAGGGAGTTGTAGCGGGACTCCACCGCGAAAGGGGTCTGGCGGACCAACGACTCGAAGCGCACGGGGGCCAGGTGCTGATAGAGGTCGCGGCTCCGCGGCTCCCGCAGATCGATGTCGAAGTACCCGCGCGGGTTGCTCGGGTAGCAGTCGAGCAGCAGCCGCCAGCGCGGGTCGATGATGCGCGCGGCGGCCCGGAACCTCCGGGGCGTGTAGCCGCCGATGCGCAGGGCGGCCTCGATCGCGAGCAGCGCGAGAAGCGCCGACCCCGCGGCCAGGGCGGCGCTCTTCCTCAGCGAGCCGGCCACGCGAACTCGGCGCGATAGACGCGGATCGAATGGCCGATGGTGGCCACCGGCGCCTGGGCCTTGAGCCGCTCCATCAGCGGCCGGTCGCCGGGCTGCAGGTACACCCCCTGCAGGTTCGTGGCGCTGACGGCCACCACCTCGCCCGGCGCGATCTCGCGCGTCACGTCGCGGGGCGGCGGCAGCATCTGCCCCGGCAGCAGGTCGCAAGGGATGTGGTAGTACTCCGGATCGGCGGTGCCGAAGTACGAGAGCTTCACGCGCGCGACGCCGCTCTTGTCCATCCAGATCTTCAGGCCCTTCAGGTCCTGGCCCCAGTCCAGGTTCGAGTCCACCAGATGGCGGTAGCCGCCCTCGGGGCCGCCCGCGATCTCGTTGAAGTACGCCAGGTAGTGGGGGTGCACCCTCGCCACCGAGAACCCGTACCACCCGGTGAGGAGGAGGACGGCGGCCGCGGAGAGGATGGCGGGGACGCGCACCACAGCGTGCGCGGCGCAGCGGCCGGCGATCACGAACAGGAACGGATAGATCGGCAGCAGGTGGCGGTGGCCGATGTTGAGGCCGAGGGCGCAGGCGAGGACGAAGTACAGGACCACGGGCACCCACAAGAAAAGCTCCGAGCGGACGGGCGCGGGGTGCTGCCGGCGCGTGGCCAGCGACAGGACCAGGAGCGCGATGAGGGCCAGCGGCGTCTTCAGCGCGAAGGTGACCGGGAAGTAGTACCAGAAGCCGCGGTCGGAGAGCTGGCCGAGGAGGAACGTCGGGCGCGCCTCGGAGTGGCGGAAGAAGCGCAGGAAGCCGAAGGCGTAGGCCTCGGGCAGCGCGTGGGCGCGCCGCGCCGCGCCCATGAGGGTGTCCACCACGCCGCCCTGGCCGCTCACCCGTCCCCAGTCGAAGGCGGATTCGACGTCCGCGTCCGGCGACAACGGCGACGCGAACCCGTAGGACGCCCAGAGGACGACGAGCGCCACGACCGCGATCCCCGCGAGCAGGACGAGGACGTGGGCGGCGCGACGGCCGCGGCCGACGACGTCCCCTGCCCCCTCACGGGTCCACGCGCGGCGGACGGGCTCGGCGGAGAGCACCGCCACCAGGCCGAGCGCGGCGAGGATGGGGGCCAGCACGAGCATCGAGAACTTCGAAGCGATGGCCGCTCCCGCCGCCAGCCCCGCCGCGAGCAGACGTCCCGGGGTGGCCCGGTCCAGGAGACGCTCGAACGCCACCACGGAAAGGAACATGAAGAGCGCAGCGCCCACGTCGGTGGTGACGATCTGGCCGTGGGCCAGGACGTCCGGGCTGAGCGCGCAGAGGAAGAGGGCCAGCGCCGCCGCGGCCAGGCCCCAGTCGCGTCGCGCGCGGAAGAAGACCGATACCCCCAGCAGCGCGCCCAGGGCCACGATGGGCATCCGGCCCCAGAAGAGCAGGCGGTCCGCGTCGTTCCAGCGGTAGAGGAAGCGCCGCCCGAACTCCCACTGACGCCGCAGGCGCCAGGCCTCGTCGTCGGGCCGGAGCCGGACGTCCATGAGCAGGAGGGGCGCCGCGGCCAGGACCTTGATGAGGGGCGGGTGCTCCGGGTTCAGCCTGTGGTCGTGGAGCGCGAGGTACGTGTACCCCGCGGGGAGGTGCGCGGCTTCGTCGAAGGTGGCCGATTTCGTGCGCATGCTGGTCACCGCCAGCGTCACGTACAGGGCAACGCCCGTGACCAGGATCAGGCCGGCCGCCCACCGCCGTCTCACGCGCGGCCGCGTCCGCGCCGCAGCAGCGCGGCCAGCCACGCCCCGCTCGCGGCCAGGACCGCCGCCGCGCCGCAGGCCCAGACGAGGCCCGCGAGGTGCGGGCCCAGCGGTCCCGGTCCGCCCGCGCTCAACACGCCGGGCGCGAGGAACAGGTAGAAACCGACCAGGGCCAGGACGGCGGCCGCGCTGTACAGCGCGAACCCCACCCCCGGCAGCAGCGCTCCGAACGGCACCGGCCAGACGAGGTACTGCGCGCTGATCGCGCCGTAGAACACGATGAAGGCCAGGAACACGGCGAGCGTAACCTCGGGCAGGGTCAACCGCAGGCGCCGGGTCGCCACCGCCCACAGCCCGGCGGCGTAGGCCACGAGGAACAGCAGCTTGGCCGCCAGGACCGCGTCCGGCCAGTGCTGCGCCTCGCTCCGCGCGAGGGCGCCCGTGGCCATCCAGCGCAGGCCGCGCCAGGCCCCGATCCAGCCGAAGTCCGCGATGCCGCCGTAACCCAGGAGCTCGTGCGCAAGCGCGCCGATGTCGGCGATCGCATAGGGAAGGAGGAGCAACAGGACGGGAACGATCGCCAGGAGGACGAACCGCACGGCGCGGGAGACACCGAGGGAAACCACGAAGAACGGCAGGAGAAGCACCGGGAAGGACTTCGTCGCGATCGCGCCCGACAAAGACAGCGCACTAGCATCGAAACGACCAGCGCCGTGGAATCGCAAGGCCATGAGAACGAAAAGAAGCATGACGGAATCGAACTGGCCATGAAACGAGGTCACGAGGATGCTGACCGGGTGGAGAGCGAACAGCCAAGACGCGCGCTGGGCGCTGCGTGAGGCACTCGCCCAGCACGCGAGAATGATCCCCAGATCCGCCAGCAGCACGGGAAGCTTCACGAGCACGGCAAAGCTGGCGCCGGTCTCGCGCGCCAGCCATTCGCTGCCCGCCTCGGCCCAGATCCACAGCGGAGGATAGGGGTAGAGACGCGGGGCCAGGTACGGGTTCCAGGAGACGTCGAGGACGTGGCGCGCGGCTTTCTGATAGCGGAGGACGTCGGCCACCATGCGGTCCGCGGCGAGGATGGGGACGAGCCGCACGACGAGCGCCGCGGCCAGCACGAGGCCGAGCCGGCGGCTCACGACGGCGGCCTTCCCGCGCCTTCCTCGGTGGCGGCGGCCGGCGGCTTCGTCCACGGCACCACGTCGTCGAGGGCGTGGAGGATGACGCCGGCGGCGATGCGGTGGGCGATCTCGTTCGGGTGCTCGTCGTCCACGCCGTCCACGACCAGCAGGTCGGAGCGCAGGCCGCGGTGGGCGGGCAGCAGGTCCACCACCTTTGCTCCGGCCTCGCCGGCGGCCTCCGCGACCTGCTGGTGGACCCGGATGAACGGGTAGTCGTCGTCCAGCGCGTTCCCGAAGAGCGGGAAGATCACCACCACCAGCGGGATGCCGCGCTCGCGGCACAGCGAGCCCATCGTCTTCAGGGCCTTGCGCGCCGCCACCCAGCCGGGCGCGCTCTCCTCGTACATCGACTTGTAGCCGGTGACGCGCCGGCGGTTCTCGGCGGTGGCCCAGAGCCGCCCGCGGACGAGCCGCACCAGGGCGGACCGGTCCAGCAGCCCGGCCGCTTCCTTCGGCTGCGACCAGTCGACCGCGCGACGCGCCTCGGCGGCCTGGCTGTCCTCGCTGTCGTTGAGCACGTACCCGACGAGCACGACGTCGGGCGAGTATTCCAGCCCCTGGCCCGCGAGCTGGGCAGCCTGGTCCACGGTGTTCATGCCGGGCAGGGCCAGGTTCACGACCTCCCAGGCCTCGTAGCGGCGGCGGAGGAGGCCGCGCTCCAGCCGCTGCGGGTACGCGTCCTCGAACTCGACGCTGGCGCCCCAGGCGAAGGAGTCGCCCAGCGAGAGGACGCGGCGGACGCCGGGGGGCTTGGCCACGGACCTCTCACGGTCGCGATACCCGCGGGCGTTCCTGGGCTGCATGGCGCGGCGCTTGGTGTCCACGGGCGCGTAGCCCGTCGGGCGCGGGACGTCCAGGTGCAGGAGCCGGACCGCCCCTTCGGCGGCGGCGCCGAAAACGGCGATGCTCGCGAGCAGCAAGAGGATCTCGCCACGCCGGGGGCCTGCGGGCACGGCGCATTATCGAGCATTACGGGGAGCCCGGCGCCAGCAGCCGCCGGTGTCCCGGCGCACTCGGGGCCGAAAGGGACTGCGTGCTATGCTGCGCGCTGCATCGATGACCCGCTGCGCGCTCGGGCTCGCCTGCGCCGTCTGGCTTCTGGTCCAGCCCGCCGCGGCGCGGGCCCAGGAGCCGACGCCGTCGCCCTCCCCCGAGGTCCCCGAGCTTCCCCCCGACGAGCTGGATTTCCAGGGCCTGACGAGCATCACCCTGGGCTCGGGAGCCCGGGCCTTCGGCATGGGCGGCGCCTTCCTGGCGCGCGCCGACGATGCCACCGCGGCGTCGTGGAACCCGGCGGGCCTCAGCTACCTGCGCAACCCGGAGATCTCGATCGTGGGGGCGCGGAACTCCTTCGACCGCGGCCCCGAGGGCGGGACCGCCAACGACACCTTCGATGGGCGCACGCCCGACTTCGCGGCCATCGCCTACCCGCTGGAGTTTGGATCCGTCACCGGCGCGGCCCAGCTCAGCTACCAGCGCGTCTTCTCGTTCCGGGGCAGCCGGACGGTGGACAAGGAGGGCTTCGTCCTGACCACGGAGGGCACGGGTGGCTACGACGTGCTCGCCATCGGCACCGGCCTCCAGGTCGCGCGCAGCCTGCGCGCCGGCATCACCCTGAACCGCTGGTGCAACGGCTACCACCAGACCCGCGCGCGCACGGGCTCGCGCCGGCAGCGGCAGGAGCTCGACTACGACCTCTCGGGCTGGAACGTGAACCTCGGCCTCATGTGGACGCCGCAGGAGAGCGTGAACCTGGGCCTGGTGGCCAAGACGCCGTTCACGGGATCGCTGAAGCTCCGGAGGGAGCGCACCGATTTCTTCCCCACCGAGACCCCCGAGACCATCACCACCAACGAGGCGGAGCGCGACGACCTGAGGCTGGACTTCCCCGCCGCCCTCGGCGTGGGGGCCTCGTGGCGGCCCAGGAGCGCGCTCACGGTCTCCGTGGACTACACGCGGACGCTCTGGTCGGAGGGGCGCATCCACAACTTCTTCACGGTGCCCCCCACGCCGCCCAACCCCGTCAATTCGGAGCCCCCCGACCCCATCGTCTTCCCCCCGCTCCCCTACCCCACCCTTGTGGACCTCGATCAGGAGGACACCTATCAGGTCCGCATGGGCGCGGAGTACGTGATCATCGCGTCACACCTCAAGGTGCCGCTGCGGGCCGGCTACTTCCTCGACCGGCAGTACTTCCGCGCGGGGGACGGGAGCGCGCCGGTCTTCGACGGCTTCACGGTGGGTGCGGGGATCCTCGCCGGCGCCTTCCTCTTCGACGTGGCCTACGTCCACGAGAGCGGGACCTACCTCGATTCCGCCGAGCCGCAGGGCCGGGCCTTCACGACGTTCCGGCGCGTGTTCGTGTCCCTCATGTACCGCCACGGGGCCAGCCGGTAGTACGCTCGCGGGGAGGGCCCTCCCGCGGGACGAGCTGGTAGAAGAGGCTGGACTCCCGCTTGAAGAAGCCCTCCGTGTGGAAGGAGTCGGGCAGGCGCAGGTGCTCGTAGTCGAGGTGGTGGCCGATCTCGTGGAGCAGCGTGCGCAGGAAGGTGCGGAAAGCCACCACGCGCCGGTGCCGGACGGTCCGCATCCAGACGCGGATGCGCGGCCGGCGGCGCTCGTCGCGGGTGTAGAGGCCGTGCAGCTCCGCGTCGCGGAGGCTCGGTCGCACGGCGAGGACGCCCACGTCGGGAGCGCTCACGCCCAGCATCGCGGACAGGGCCCGACACAGGGCGGACGACGCCGCCTCCAGGGCGGCGCGGTCGTCCGCCAGGAGCGCGGCGCGGATCGGGTCCACGAGGGACCGCAGCTCCTCGGGCCGCGACAGGCGGATCTCCGTCACGCGGTCGCTGGCGCGATAGGTGGCCTTGTCGCGCTCCCCGAGCCGGTCGTAGTACGCGAAGGGCATCCCCGCGTACTAGTCTACTGACCGATGCCGACGCACTCGCTCGCGCGTTGGCTGTTCCTGCGGGCCCTGGGCGCCGTGTACCTGGTGGCCTTCGTCTCGCTGTGGGTCCAGATCGCGGGCCTCATCGGGTCGCGCGGGATCCTGCCCGCGGCCACCCTCCTGGAATGGGTGGGCACGCGCACGGGGCCCGAGCGCTACCGCCTGCTGCCCACGCTCTTCTGGCTGCATCCTACCGACGGGTTCCTGCAGTTCCTCTGCGGCGGCGGCGCCTTCCTCTCGGTCCTCCTGATCCTCGGCGTCGCGCCCATGCCCGTCCTCGTCCTGCTCTGGGTCTTCTACCTCTCCCTCGTGACCGTGGGCCAGGACTTCCTCGGGTTCCAGTGGGACGGGCTCCTGCTCGAGACGGGGCTGCTCGCGGTCTTCCTGGCCCCGCCCGGCCTGTGGCCGCGGCTCTCCACCGAGTCGCCGGTCGCCCCACCGGCGCTGTGGCTCCTGCGCTTCCTGCTCTTCCGCTTGATGTTCACCTCGGGCGCCGTGAAGCTGCGCAGCGGCGACGCCCTCTGGCGCGGGCTCACTGCCTTGCGCGTGCACTACGAGACGCAGCCGCTGCCCACCTGGATCGGCTGGCTCGCGCACCAGCTCCCGGGAAAGGTCCACACCGTCTCCACGGCGGCGATGTTCGGCGTCGAGCTGCTCGTCCCCTTCCTCATCTTCGGCCCGCGGCCCTTGCGTCTCGCCGCCTGCTTCGTGCTGGCCGGGTTCCAGCTGCTGATCGCGGCCACCGGCAACTACGGCTTCTTCAACCTGCTGACGCTCGTCCTCTGCCTGCTGCTCCTCGACGACCAGGTCTTCCCGGCCTCCTGGCGCGAGTGGATGGGCGGGCCGGCGGTGGCGGGCTCCTGGACGTCGTGGGCGTCGCTGGCGGTGGCGCCGCTGGCGCTGGTCGTGGCCGTCACCTCCACCATCCAGATCGCGAGCGCGGTCGGCTGGCAGGTCCGCTGGCCGCGACCCATGGTCGCGCTCTACCGCGGGCTGCATCCGTTCCGGACCTTCAACCCCTACGGCCTCTTCGCGGTGATGACGCCGACGCGGCCGGAGATCGTCATCGAGGGCAGCCGCGACTTCGCCAACTGGACCGCCTACGAGTTCCGGTGGAAGCCCGGCGATCTCCGCGGGCGGCCGGCCTTCGTGGCCCCGCATCAGCCGCGCCTGGACTGGCAGATGTGGTTCGCGTCCCTGGGCAGCTGCGAGGACAGCCCGTGGTTCCGGGCTTTCCTGCAGCGGCTGGCGGAGGGATCCCCGCCGGTGGTCGGCCTGCTCGCGCGCAACCCGTTCCCCGACGGGCCGCCGCGCTACATCCGCACCACGCTGTACGACTACCACTTCACCGACGTCAAGGCCCTGCGCGCGGACGGGACATGGTGGCGGCGCACGCCGATCGGCCCGTTCTGCCCCACCATCACGGCCGACGCGCAGGCGCCGTGATAGCATCGCGTTCTTCCTCCGAGACCAGGCCATGACCCTCGCCGCTGGAACCAAGCTCGGGCCCTACGAGGTCACATCCCCGCTGGGCGCGGGCGGGATGGGCGAGGTCTACCGCGCGCGGGACACGCGGCTGGCGCGCGACGTCGCGATCAAGGTCCTGCCCGCCACGTTGTCCGCGGACGCGGAGCGCCTCCGCCGTTTCGAGCAGGAAGCCCGCGCCACCGGCGCGCTCGACCATCCCAACATCATCGCCATCCACGACGTGGGGACGCACGAGGGCTCCCCCTACGTGGTCACGGAGCTGCTCGACGGCGAGACGCTGCGCGACCGGGTCAACGGGACCGCCCTCCCCGCGCGCAAGGCCATCGACTACGCGGGCCAGGTGGCGCGCGGCCTGGCCGCCGCCCACGACCGGGGGATCGTCCACCGCGACCTCAAGCCGGAGAACCTCTTCCTGACCCGCGACGGCCGCGTCAAGATCCTCGACTTCGGCCTGGCCAAGCTGAAGGGGATCGAAGCCCTGACGGACAAGGAGACGCGGGCCGTCGGCGAGAACGGCGATCCGGGCACGGGCGCCGGTACCGTGCTCGGCACCGTCGGCTACATGTCCCCCGAGCAGGTCCGGGCCCAGCCCGTGGACCACCGGTCCGACATCTTCTCTTTCGGGGCCGTCCTCTACGAGATGCTGTCGGGCCGCCGCGCCTTCCGCGGCGCCTCCGCCGTCGAGACCATGAACGCGATCCTGAAGGAGGACCCGCCGGACCTCACGGCGACGAACCGGAACCTTCCCCCCGCCCTGGAGCGGATCGTCAGCCACTGCCTGGAGAAGAACCCGCAGGAGCGGTTCCAGTCCGCGCGGGACATTGCGTTCGACCTCGAGGCGCTTTCGGGACAGTCGGCGCAGACCGTCCTGGCCGCCCCGGAGGAGGCGCGCCGGGTCCGGTGGCTGAAGCCCGTGGCCGCCGGCCTGGCCGCGGTCGCGATCGCGGCGGTGTCATTCGTCGCGGGCCGGAGGGGAACGGAGCAGCCGGTCCCCGCGTTCAAGCCCCTCACGTTCCGCCGCGGGACCGTTGACGCCGCGCGCTTCGCCCCCGACGGCCGGACGATCGTCTACAACGCCCGATGGGAGGGCAAGCTCTCGGAGCTCTTCTCCACCCAACCCGGCAGCCCCGAATCGCGTTCGCTCGACATGACGGACGCGTTCCTGAGCGGGATCTCGCCCTCCGGAGAGTTGGCGGTGGGGCTGCGAAGACCTCCCAAGCCCGGACGGACGCTGGCCCGCATGCCCCTGGGCGGTGGCGCGCCCCGCGACGTCCTCGACAACGTGGGCCCCGCCGACTGGGGACCCGACGGGTCGTCGTTCGTCGTGGTGCGACGATCGGGGTCGCGGCTACGCCTGGAGTTTCCAATCGGGAAGGTCCTCTACGAGACCGCCGGCAACATCAACAACCCCCGGGTTTCGCCTCGAGGAGATCGGGTCGCCTTCACCGATCACCCGATACTCGGCGACGCCCGCGGCGACGTGGCGGTCGTGGACCTCGCCGGCAAGAAGACGACACTGGCGCCCGGCTGGGAAGACCTGGGCGGCCTCGCCTGGTCCGCGGATGGGCGCGAGGTGTGGTTCACGGCCTCGAACGCCGGGGGCGACCGCAGCCTCCACGCCGTCACGCTCGACGGGCGGCAGCGCCTCGTCTCCCGCGTCCCCGGTAACCTGGTCCTGCAGGACATCGCCAGCGATGGACGCGTCCTCTTGAGCCACGGCACCAACCATCCGGTGATCCTCGGCCTCGTCCCGGGGGACACGAAGGAGCGCGACCTGACCTGGCTCGATTACTCCGTCGCCGCGGACATCTCCGCCGACGGCAAGACGCTGCTCTTCACCGAGCAGGGTTTCGCGGGCGGGCCGCAGTACGCGGTCTACATCCGTGGCACCGATGGGAGCCCGGCCATCCGGCTGGGAAAGGGCAACGCGCAAGAGCTCTCTCCGGATGGGAAATGGGCTCTCGCCATCGATCTCACCCCGCCCACGCAGATCGTCCTTCTCCCCACCGGCGCCGGTGAGGCGCATCCGCTGCCCCGGCACACGATCCAGGGCTTCCAATGGGCCGGCTGGCTGCCGGACGGGCAGAGCATCCTGTTCACGGGCAGCGAGCCCGGCCGGGGCGCGCGCATCTATCTGCAGAGCCTGGCGGGCGGGCCGCCGCGCGCCGTCACGCCGGAAGGCGCCATTACGCAAGACCACACGATCTCACCCGATGGCCGGTTCGTCGCCGCGGGGACCGAAAACGAGAGCCACATCTATCCCCTGGCGGGCGGGGAACCCCGCCCGATCCCGGGCATCGAGGTCAACGAGTTCCCGATCCGCTGGAGCGCGGATGGACGCTTCCTGTACGTCCGGTCCAGTTCTTTCCGTGTGCTGCCCGCCAAGGTGTACCGCGTGGACATCTCCACCGGCCGGAGGGAGCTGTGGAAGGAGCTCGGCCCCTCGGATCTCGCCGGCGTCACTTCGATCACGAGCATCCCGATCGCGCCCGACGGGCGGTCGTACGCGTACACGTACTCCAGCCGGCTCGCGAACCTGTACCTCGTCGAGGGGCTGAAGTGACCCGGTAGACGACGGCCGGCGCCGCTGCTAGCATGCCCGCCGTATGAAGACCCTGACGCGGGCCGCCGCCCTTCTCTCCGCCGTAGCCGTGTGCGCGTCGTGCAGCGTGTTCAAGAGCGTCACCCGGCCTTCCAAGGAGACCGTCCAGGCGGCGCTCCAGACGGAGGCCGAGGGCCTGAAGCGGGACGGCGAGAAGCCCATCCCCAACATAGGCGTGCGGAGCGTCTGGACCATCGAGGGCATCGACATCCAGGAGCAGAAGGACGACAACCGGCCCTGGAAGGGGACGGTCCGCTACCGCATCGACAGCGCCATGCGCGAGCCGGACGGCACGATCAGCAAGGACTCCATCAAGAAGACGTTCAACTACGTCTACGACGCGCCGCTCAAGAAGTGGCTGGTAGAGTACAAGTAGCGACCGCGCGCTGATCCCTTCGCCGGCCGCGGAGGCGTGACGTGAGGCTGGCGTGCACCGCGGCAACGACTCTTGCTCTACTCTTCGCCGCGGCGGTTCGTCCGCCAATGCCTTCCCCATCGCAAGCCTTCCACCGTGGCAACGCTTCGTCCGGCGGGGCCTCGAAACCCGCGAAGAACTCGTCCGAGGACCTTCCGGCCGGCCTCAGCCGCAGCGAGTGGACGCAGATCCGCCGCTCGATCGAAGCGTCCGAGTACCACGCTGCCCGCGTGGCCAAGCCCGGCGAAGCCCCGACGCTCCACGCCAGGAACCGCCAACAACGCTACGGCACGACCTTCCGGGACAGCGGGATCGAGATCGTCCCTGAATCACCCGAGGGCCCGTGGTGGCAGTTGGGTCTGTCGGTCACTGGTTACGGCTACGAGGGCGACGTGCGCCCATTGCGGCCCGCCGACCCGCAGGCCGAGAAGGACCGAATCGAGTACCACCGCGGGCCGGTGACCGAGTGGTACGTCAACCGCCCGGAGGGCCTCGAGCAGGGTTTCGAGCTACGCCAACCGGAGACCATTCGCTCGGGCAGGCCACTGGTCATCACGATGGCGGCCCACGGAAGTCTGAGCTTGTCGTCGGCCGTCGACGGCGTTGTCTTCGCGACGGACAGGGGGGAACTGCCGCTGATCCGCTACGCGGGTCTGAAGGCATGGGATGCCGATGGCCGTCTCCTCTCCTCTCGGTTGCAGGCGACCGACCTAAACATCCAACTCGTCATCGAGGCTCAGGCCGCCCGATTCCCGGTGACGGTGGATCCCACGTTCGTCCACCAGGCCCGGCTCGAGGGACACGGGGATCCATTCGGTGAGCCCGACGCTGCGTTTGGATTCTCGGTTGCCGTCTCGGGCGACAAGGTCTCGGTGGTCGCTCCATACGCCGACACGCACAGCGGGGTCGATGCGGGAGCGGTCTATGTGTTCGAGCGCTCCGGCTCGTCGTGGATCATGCAAGTACCCATCAGGGCGGCGGACTTCCCGGCGGCCGGTGATCTATTCGGCTCCGCGGTGGCCATTTCCGGGGAGACGCTGGTGGTCGGAGCCCCCAGGGATGACAACGTGGGAGGCGCGGATGCCGGAGCCGCTTACGTGTTTATTCTCGCGGGGGGCTTCGCCAGCCAGGCGCAGCAGCTCCTGGCTTCGGATGGAGCTTCCGGCGCGCGTTTTGGATCCTCGGTGTCGGTCGCGGGGGGTACGATCGTGGTCGGGGCGGAGTCCGCCGACACCTCCGCGGGCGCGGACGCTGGTGCGGCATACGTCTTCGTGGGCTCGACTTCGACCGCCTGGACCGAGCAACAGAAGCTCCTGGCTTCGGACGCGGCCGCCGGCGACGCCTTTGGAAATTCAGTCTCGCTCGATGGGGAGACTGTGGTCGTCGGTGCCGCCGCGGACAGCAACCCGGCGGGGGCGGCGGCTGGATCGGCCTACGTTTTCGTGCGCTCGGGCACGTCTTGGAGCGAGCAGCAGAAGCTTGTGGCGTCGGACGGAGCGGCCGGCGACCCTCGACCGGGTCGTGGCACAGGTGCAACAGCCGCAACAGCGGCT
>DAINRN010000013.1:0-733 GCA_036741815.1 Acidobacteriota bacterium | reverse complement strand
CGTCGCTGAGCACAATCCTTACAAGGCGCGTGCCAGGGCAGGAGGACAGAAGCGAGGGACCCGACGCGCGGACGCCCTTCAGCCACTGGAACTTACGCGGTGCCACGCGGGTCCGGTGCACGGAGCGGCCGGCGACCGTTTCGCCACTTCGGTGTCGGTTTCCGCCGACACCGTACTCGCAGGGGCCGTCGGTGACGACACCGTCGGTGGCGCGGATGCGGGGTCCGCCTACGTGTTCGTGCGCTCGGGGTCGACGTGGGCGGAGCAGCAGAAGCTTCTCGCTTCGGATGCCGTAGCAAACCAGGGATTCGGCATCTCCATTTCGGTCTCTGGAGACAGGTCGGTCGTAGGGGCGCATCTCGACGACAATCCCGCCGGCACGGACGCCGGCGCGGCCTACGTGTTCGCACGCTCGGGGTCGACGTGGAGCGAGCAGCAGAAGCTGGTGGCGCCGGACGGGGCTGCGAACGACAGGTTCGGCGATGATTCCTCGCCCGATTCTGCTTGATCGCGCTGGTAGATATCGAGGAACCAGCAGGTTGCGGTGGCAGTGGGGTGGGCCGCCGCGTAAGCCCGCGCGAACTGTCCGCGGCCCGAGGTGTTGCACAGCAGACGGCCGGCGGGCAGCTCGCTGACGACGTCGTTCAGCAGCCGCTCCTGCGGGCGGATGCGCGGTGCGGAAGGAGTCTCGTTGTGTCGTTTGGGGAGTTTGACGCGGCGCGGCACGGGAGGA
>DAINRN010000012.1:13920-16951 GCA_036741815.1 Acidobacteriota bacterium | reverse complement strand
CCTACCCGGGCGTGGAGTCCGGCACCGTGCTCCGCCAGGCCCCCGCCGCCGGTTTCCGGGTGACCCGGGAGACGGCCGTCAGCCTCGAGGTCAGCAGGTCCGCGGAATGATCCTGGCCCCGTCCATACTGTCCGCCGACTTCGGCCGCCTCGCCGAGGAGATCGCCGCCGCCGAGCGCGGCGGGGCCGGCCTCGTCCACGTGGATGTGATGGACGGCCACTTCGTGCCCAACATCACCATCGGCCCGCCCGTCGTGAAGGCGTTGCGCAAGGCGACCGCCCTGCCCCTCGACTGCCACCTCATGATCGAGAACGCCGACCTCTACGTGGACGCTTTCGCCGACGCGGGGGCCACGTGGGTCAGCCTCCACGTGGAGGCGACCCCCCACCTGGAGCGGACGGTGGCCCGGCTCAAGGAGCGGGGAGTCCGGCCGGGCGTGGCCCTGAACCCCGCCACGCCGCTCTCGAGCCTGGAGGAGATCCTGCCCGAGCTCCACTACGTCCTGGTGATGTCGGTGAACCCGGGCTTCTCCGGCCAGCGCTTCATCCCTTCCAGCCTCGACAAGATCCGCCGGCTCCGGGCGCAGGTGCAGGCCCGCGGCCTGACCACGACCATCGAGGTGGACGGCGGCGTGGACGCCTCGAACATCCGCTCCCTGGCGCAGGCGGGCGCGGACGTGTGCGTGGCCGGCAACGCCGTCTACGGCGGGGGCGATCCGGAAGGGGCGGCGCGGAGGCTGATCGAGGCGGCGCGGTGACCGTGCGGTCCGCCTCCTCCATCCGCGTCCGGTACGCGGAGACCGACCAGATGGGCGTCGCCTACCACGGCGGTTACTTCGCCTGGTTCGAGGTCGGCCGGACCGACCTCCTGCGGGGCCGCGGCCTGACGTACAAGGATCTGGAGCGAGAGGGCCTGCGCCTGCCCGTCATCGAGACCCACGCCCGCTTCCTCCGCCCCGCCTTCTACGACGACACCCTCGAGATCCGCACCGAGCTCCAGTCCCTGAGCGGGGCGCGGGTGGCCTTCGGCTATGAGGTCCACCGCGCGGGCACCGCGGGGCCGCTGGCCACGGCATCCACGTCCCATGCCGCGGTGGACCTGAACGGCCGGGCCCGCCGCCTGCCCCAGGAGCTCCGGAGACGCCTGGAGTGAAGACGGTGGTGACGGGCGCGGCCGGCTTCATCGGCTCGCACCTCCTGGACAGCCTGCTCCGCGACGGCCACGAGGTCACCGGCGTGGACGCCTTCGTGGACTTCTACCCGCGCGCGGCCAAGGAAAAGAACCTGGCCGCCTGCCGCGCGGACGCCCGCTTCCGGCTGGTGGAAGGCGCGCTGCAGGACCTGGACCTGCGGCCGGTCCTCGATGGCGCCGCCCAGGTCTTCCACCTCGCGGCCCAGGCGGGTGTCCGGTCGTCGTGGGGCCGCGACTTCGCGCAGTACTCGGACCGCAACGTGCTCGCCACCCAGCGCCTGCTCGAGGCCTCGGTGGCCGCCGGAATCCCCCGCTTCGTATACGCCTCTTCTTCGTCGGTCTACGGCGACAGCCCGTCCCTGCCCCTGCGCGAGGACTCGCCCTGCCGACCCCTCTCCCCCTACGGCGTGACCAAGCTCGCCGCGGAGCACCTGGGCCGCCTGTACGAGCGCGGGTACGGTCTTCCCGTCGTGAGCCTGCGATACTTCACGGTCTATGGACCACGGCAGCGGCCGGACATGGCCTTCTATCGCTTCCTCGCCGCCTGCCGGGACTCCCGGCGCGTCACCGTCTACGGGGACGGTGAGCAGACGCGGGACTTCACGTACGTGGACGACGCGGTGTCGGCCACCCGCCGGGCGGGCGAGTCGGGCCGGCCGGGCTGCGTCTACAACGTCGGGGGGGGCGACCGGGTCTCCATCAACGGGGTGCTGAGGCGGATAGGCGAGAGCACGGGCCGCGCCGTCGAGGTCCAGCGGGAGGGGGCCCAGAAGGGGGACATGCGGGATACCTTCGCGGACACCACGGCGGCGCGGGCGGACCTGGGCTTCCGGTCCACGGTGGGCCTGAGCGAGGGGCTGCGGAAGGAATGGGAATGGCTCCAGGCGTCAGGATAGGCCTGCGGGCGGCGGTCTGCGCGGGCCTGCTGTCGGTCGGCTGCGCCCACGGCGGGCGCAAGACGGACCTGGCCACCCTCGCGAGCAACTCCGACCAGGTCATCTTCGAGGCGGGCGAAAAGGCCCTGAAGAAGCGCGACTACGCCGCCGCGCGCGATCACTTCAAGCGGATCATCGAGGCCTTCCCCCAGAGCCAGTACGGCGCCGCCGCCCGGCTGGCGGTGGGGGACGCCTATTTCTTCGAGGGAGGGAACGCCAACTACATCCTGGCCATCGGCGGCTACCGCGAGTTCCTCACCCTCCACCCGTCCCATCCCAAGAGCGACTACGCCCAGTTGCAGGTGGCGGAGAGTTATTTCAAGCAGCGAAACAGCCCGGACCGGGACCAGACCCACACCCTGCACGCCCTCGAGGAGTTCCAACGCTTCATCGACATCTTCCCCGATTCCCCCCTGGTGGAGGCGGCAAACGCCAGGATGATCGTTTGCCGCCAGAGCCTGGCCCGGTCGGATTTCCTGGCCGGCTACTTCTACCAGCGGACCCGGAAGGCCTACCGGTCCGCCGTCCTCCGATACGAGGCGCTGCTCAAGGACTATCCGGACTATGCCCAGATGGACGAGGTCCTCTACCGCCTCGCGGAGTGCCTGATCCTGACCGGCCGCGTCCCCGAGGCCCTGCCCCACCTCGCAAAGCTCGTCAGCGATTACCCGAAGAGCGCGTTCCTAGACGACGCGCAAAAGCTCATGACTTCAGCATCTTCCAAGGTCCCGCCGGCCCCTGCCCCCGCTCCTGTCCCTGCCCCGCAGGCGTCGCCCAGCCGTGGGTTGTGCGGATTAATACGGATGCGTCCGCCGGATGCACCGCGTACGCTCGCCGACATGCTTCGGAGGCTCGGCCTTGCGCTTGTCGAGCGCTTTGCGGGCGTCGCGCACGGCGACCTGGGC
>DAINRN010000012.1:9605-13910 GCA_036741815.1 Acidobacteriota bacterium | reverse complement strand
CTAGCCGTCTCTTTTCCTGCTAGCATCCCGCAAAATTCCGGCTGGCATCCGAGCGCTCCGGGGGAGCCTGTTCGATCTTGAAGCCCTTGACGCTCAGTAGCTTGGCGACGGTAGTCGGCCCGTCCAGGAGGTAGGCAGTGAGAAGGAAGGGAATCGGGACCCTTTGCGGCATCGTGGCCGCGCTCTTGCTCGTCCTCGGCCCTGCGGCAGCCCAGGACCCGGCACCGGCCGCGGCCCCTGCAGGCCTGAGCACCGGTCCGGCGACGATCCCCACCCACTGGTCCAAGTACAGCTACCCCACCTCTATACCCGACGGGGCCACCTATTACGTCATCGTCCGGGGCGATACCCTGTGGGACATCGCCAGGCGCTACCTGAACAACCCCTACCTCTGGCCGCAGATCTGGGAGGAGAACAAGTACATCAGCGACGCCCATTGGATCTATCCGGGCGATCCGCTGATCATGCCGAAGGTGGCCCTGGTGAGTGAGCGCGCCGGCGAGGCCGGGGCGGCGACCGAGGGAGTCGAGCCGGTCACCGAGGAAGGGGCCCGCGAGGTCGTCCGCACGACCGGCGGCGGGGCCGTCTACTATCCCCTCATCGAGGAGACCGCGCTGCAGTGCGCGCCCTACATCGTGACGTCTACGGAGGACGAAAGCCTGCACATCATCGGCTCCGAGCTGGGCGAGTCCAAGATCGCGTTCGGCGACCACGAGATCCTCTACCTGAGCCGGGGCAGCAACGCGGGGGTCAAGTCCGGCGACGTCTACAGCATCCACCACAACACCTACACCGTGAAGCATCCCGAGTCCGGCGACAACCTGGGGACCAAGGTGGAGGTCAAGGGCTGGCTCAGGGTCCTGCTCGTCACCGAGGACTCGGCCACCGGGGTCGTGGAGCAGGCGTGCGAGGACATCCACCCCGGCGATTACCTGAAGCCCTTCGTCAAGATCGACGTGCCGCTCGTCCCGAGGCGGCCGCCCCCGGATCGGCTGACCCCGCCCAGCGGCAAGATCCAGGGCTTCATCGTGGACATCGACCACGACTCGTTCATCGCGGGGGCGGAGCAGCTCGTCTTCATCAACCTGGGGCGTGAGGACGGCATCGCCCCCGGCAACGAGTTCACGATCTACAAGATCATGTACCCGACGGTGCCGACGAGCCGCAACGTCCTGGGCTCCCTGGGCGTGGTCAGCGTGCAGGAGCACACCTCCACCGCCAAGATCACCTACAGCAACGACCACATGATGCAGGGGGACCGGGTCGAGATGCGCGAGGCCTACGTGCCGCCGCCGGTCACCACCACCACGGAGACGATCCCCGGGGCCGAGGCGGTCAGCGAGGCGCGCACCGCGGCCGAGACCGGGACCGCCTGCGACCTGTCCGGCTTCCCGAAAAACCGCGCCCGCCTGAACAACGTGGACAAGGCGTGCCTGGACGACCTGGCCTCGCGGCTCAAGCAGGACCCGCGTAGCCGCGTGGTGTCCATCGGCCACGCCGACTCCGCCGAGAAGGATCCGGACGCGCTGGGGACCAAGCGCGCCGAGGCCGTGAAGACCTACCTCGTCAAGGAGCGCGGCATCGACGAGAGCCGGATCGAGATCAGGACCGTGGGGTCCACTCGCCCGGCCTCCGAGACCGAGCGGGCCAAGAACCGCCGCGTCGAGGTGTTCTTCGTTCCCGAAGGGGGAGCAGCTCCCGAAGACTAGGCGAGCGGTTGGCGCCCCTCGGGTGTGCCCTCCGCGTGGAACCTCAGATTAGATCCACGCTCCGGGCATCACCCTCGCGGCGCTCCCGACCTTCATCCTTCGGACGTCCCGGCTACTTTGCCTGCGCCTTCAACGTCTCCCGGTAGCGCTCCGGGCCGGTAGCCGCAGGCGCCGGGACCGGCCGCGAGGTCACCCGCCAGAAGTGCCGGAAGTAATCGATCCCCGACACGAGCGCCAGCACCACCACCACCCAGAGCGCCACCAGGCCCGGGATCTGGAAGGACTGGAACCGGCGGCCGAGCAACAGCAGGAAGATGGCCACGACCTGCGCGACCATCTTCCCCTTCCCGAGGCCCGAGGCGGGCATCAACAGCCCCCGGCCGGCGGCGATGTTGCGGAGCCCCGTCACCGCCAGCTCGCGGCCCACGATGATCATCACCATCCAAGCGGGCACCGCGTCCATCTCGACCAGAGACAGGAATGCGGCCACGGTGAGCAGCTTGTCCGCGACGGGGTCGAGGAGGATGCCGAGGCGGGTCACCTGGTTGCGCCGGCGGGCCACCCACCCGTCCAGGTAATCGGTGAGGACGGCCAGGCCGAAGATGGCGATGCCCAGGAACAGGTGTGCTTCCACCCGCGTCAGCAGCACCACCACCAGGATGGGCACCAGGAAAATGCGGAGCACGGTCAGGGCGTTGGGGAGGTTCACGTGGCTCACGTCAGGGCGCCTCTAGAGCTTGATGATCTTGGGCGACCGGATGCCCCTGGTGGCGTTCCGGGTGTCCACCACGACGCGCGCCGCCTCCACGATCTCGGGATACCGGTACGAGCTGTGGTCGGTCACGATCACCACCACGTCCGCGCGGCGCACCGCGGGCATGAGCTCCTGCGACTCCAGGGTGGCGCCATTCAGGCGCAGCTCCGGTACGTGGGGATCATTGTAGCCGATGCGGGCGCCGCGGCTCTCCAGCACGCGCAGGATGTCGAGGGCGGGAGACTCCCGGACGTCGTCCACGTCGCGCTTGTAGCTCACCCCCAGGACCAGGACCGTGCTGCCCTTCACGCTCTTCTCCCGCTCGTTCAGGGCCCCGGCCACGCGCTCGCACACGTACTCGGGCATCTCCGAGTTGACCTCCCCCGCCAGCTCGATGAAGCGCGCCCGGTAGTTCAGGGTCTTGAGCTTCCACGAGAGGTAGAGGGGGTCGATCGGGATGCAGTGGCCGCCCAGGCCGGGCCCGGGATAGAAGGGCATGAAGCCGAACGGCTTGCTGGCCGCGGCGTCGATCACCTCCCACACGTCCACGCCCAGGCGGTCGCACATGAGCGCCACCTCGTTGACGAGGCCGATGTTCACGCTGCGGAAGGTGTTCTCCAGCAGCTTGACCATCTCCGCGGCGCGGGTGGAGGAGACGGGGATCACGGTGTCGACGGCCCTGGCGTAGAGCGCCCGCGCCACGCGGGCGCAGGTGGCGGTCACGCCGCCGATGATCTTGGGGGTGTTGCGGGTGTTGAAGCTCGCGTTCCCGGGGTCCACGCGCTCGGGCGAGAAGGCCAGGAAGAAGCCCGCCCCCGCCTTCAGGCCGCCTTCCGTGAGGAGGGGCAGGATGAGCTCCTCCGTGGTGCCCGGATAGGTGGTGCTCTCCAGCACCACGAGCTGTCCCGGCCGCAGCCGTTCCGCGATCGAGCGCGCGGCGTCCAGTACCATCGACAGGTCGGGGTCCCGCGTCTTCCCCAGCGGAGTCGGCACGCAGATGATCACCGCGTCGCAGGAGGCCAGCCCCTCGAAGTCCCCGCTCGCGCGCAGGCGGCCCGCGCGCACGAGCGAGGAGACCCGCTCCTCCGGCACGTCCTTGATGTACGAGCGGCCGGCGTTGATCGCGTCCACCTTCTCCGCGGCCACGTCGAAGCCGGTGACGGACAGGCCCGCGGCCGCGAACTCCACCGAGAGGGGCAGGCCCACGTATCCCAGGCCCAGCATCCCGAGCCTGGCCTGGTTCGTGCGGATCTTCTCCTCGAGGGCTTGCGCGTGGTCGATCAAGGCCGGTCCTATTATCATCGAGGGCGCATGAAAGCCGTCATCCTGGCCGGGGGCGAAGGGACGCGCCTGCGCCCGCTCACGCTCACCACGCCCAAGCCGGTGGTGCCGGTGGTGGACCGTCCGTTCCTGCGCCACCAGCTCGACCTGCTCGCCACCGTGGGCGTGACGGACGTGGTCTTCTCGGTCGCCTACCGCCCCGACCGCATAGAGGCGGTCTTCGGGGACGGGACCGCGCTGGGCCGGCGCATCCGCTACGCCGTGGAGGAGACGCCGCTGGGCACCGGCGGGGCGGTGAAGAACGCCGAGTCGCAGCTCGACGAGACCACCATCGTCTTCAACGGGGACGTCCTGACCGACGTGGACCTGCCCGCCGTCCTGCGCCGCCACCGCGAGGCCCGGGCGTCCGCTACGCTGGTCCTGGCCCCCGTCCCCAACCCCGCCGCCTACGGCCTCGTGGAGACGGACGCCTCCGGACGCGTCACCAGCTTCATCGAGAAGCCGACCGACCCGAGCCAGATCACGACCGACACCATCAACGCCGGCATCTACGTCCTCGAC
>DAINRN010000012.1:3549-9595 GCA_036741815.1 Acidobacteriota bacterium | reverse complement strand
CGACCGTCGTCTTCAACGGCGACGTGCTCACCGACGTCGACCTGCCCGCGGTGGTGCGCGCGCATCGCGAGAGCGGAGCGAAGGCGACGCTCGTCCGGACCCCGGTGCCCAACCCGGCCGCCTACGGGCTGGTGGAGACCGATGCGACCGGCCGCATCCTGCGCTTCATCGAGAAGCCCGATCCCTCGCAGATCACGACCGACACCATCAACGCCGGCATCTACGTCCTCGAGAAGGAGACGCTCTCGCTCATGCCGCCGGCCGTGAACCACTCCATCGAGCGCGGCTTCTTCCCCGCGCTCCTCGCCCGGGGGGACTACGTGGCCGCCTACGTCCACCGCGGCTACTGGATCGACATCGGGACCCCGGAGAAGTACCTCCAGGTCCACCGGGACATCCTGCGCGGGAGGTTTCCCGTGGACCTGGGCGGGCGCGCCGACCGGGGCGGACGGATCGAGGGGGCCGACGTCGACGCCGCGGCGGAGCTCCTCGGCCCCTTCTACGTCGGCCCCGGCTGCCGGGTGGCCGCGGGGGCGCGCATCGGTCCCGACGCCGTGCTCGTGGGCGACGTCCACGTGGCGGAAGGGGCAATGGTCAGGGACGCGGTGGTGTGGAGCGGGGCCTCTATCGGGCCCGGCGCCCGTGTGGAGGGAGCGCTCGTGGGCCAGGCGGTCCGCGTGGGCAGGAACGCGTCCGTCTCCGCGGGGGCGGTGCTCGGCGAAGGCACGGTCGTCTCGGACTTCTCCCGGACTTCGTGACAGACTGATCCCATGGTCGACGCTTCGATTTTCAAGGCCTACGACATCCGCGGGATCTACCCCGGGCAGATCGACGGCGAGCTGGCCCGGCGCGTGGGCCGGGCCTTCATCGACTACCTCGGGGCGAAGCGGATCGCGGTGGGCCGCGACGCGCGCGCCTCGTCGCCGGAGATCGCGGCCGGCTTCATCAAGGGCGCGCGCAGCCAGGGCGCGGAGGTCGTCGACGTGGGCACGGTGGGCACGGACGTCCTCTACTACGCGGTGGCCAGCGCCGACCTGGAGGGCGGCGCCATCATCACCGCCTCCCACAACCCGAAGGAGTGGAACGGCATCAAGATGGTGCGTCGCGGCGCCCTGGCCCTGTCCGGCGACGCGGGCATCAAGGAGATCAAGGAGGCGCTGGTGGCCGGGCGCTTCGCCGACACCCCGGCCGGCGAGGGCCCGCCGACGCGGACGAAGACCATCATCGAGGACTACGCGCGGCACTGCCTGTCCTTCATCGACATCTCGAACGTGAAGCCCATGCTGGCCGTCCTGGACACGGGCAACGGCATGGGCGCGGTGGGGGCGGAGGCGATCTTCAAGAGCCTGCCCGTGAGGACGGTCAAGCTCTACTTCGAGCTGGACGGCACGTTCCCCAACCACCCGCCGGACCCCCTGGAGGAGGCCAACCGCCGCGAGATCATGGCCCGCGTGAAGTCGGAGCGCGCGGACCTGGGCATCGCCTGGGACGGGGATGCCGACCGCTGCTTCTTCATCGACGATACCGGCGCCTTCGTCCCCGGCGACTTCGTCACCGCGCTCCTGGGGGAGGCGTTCTGCCGCCGGGAGCCCGGGGCGCGCGTCGTGTACGACGTGCGCGCCTCGCGCGCGGTGCGCGATCGGGTGGAGGCGGCGGGGGGCAAGGCCCTCATCAACCGGGTGGGCCATGCCTTCTTCAAGAAGAGGATGCGCGAGGAAGGGGGCATCTTCGGCGGCGAGGTCTCCGGGCACTTCTACTTCCGCGAGAACTGGTTCGCCGACAACGGCATGATCCCGGCCCTGCTCGTGCTGGAGGCGCTCGGGCGCCAGGGCCGGAAGCTCAGCGAGATCCTGGCCCCGCTGCGTGAGCGGTATCACATCTCGGGGGAGATAAACTCGAAGGTCGGCGACGTCGAGGCGGCGCTGCGCCGCATCGAAGAGCGTTACAAGGACGCGCGGATCACGAAGCTCGACGGGGTCTCGGTGGACTACGACGACTGGCACTTCAACGTGCGGCCTTCCAACACCGAGCCGCTGCTGCGCTTGAACCTCGAGGCCTACTCCGACGCCGAGATGCGGCGGCGCCGCGACGAGGTGCTGGCCATCCTGCGGAGCTAGGACCACGCCTTTCCACGGCCCGTCGTGTCCAAGGCAACGTCAATGCCCAGGCTTGACCCCTCCAGACCCCGCCGCTATCATGCCCACGTCTCGAGCGGGCGTAGCTCAGTTGGTAGAGTACGAGCTTCCCAAGCTCGGTGTCGCGGGTTCGAGCCCCGTCGCCCGCTCCAATTTTTCCGGGAGGCGCCGGACGCGCCGCCCATCCCCTGAGGAGGAATCATGTCCATCTTCGGGAAGCCGCCCGACCCGAACAAGCCGCCCGAACCCATGGCCCCGAGCCGTCCCGCTCCCCCGCCGCCCCCGTCTTCGGCCCCCGGCGCGCCTCCGGCCCGTCCCGGGACGTGCGTCATCGGAGCCAAGACCACCATCAAGGGCGAGATCACCGGCGACGAGGACCTCGTGATCGAGGGCAACGTCGAGGGCCAGATCCGCATCACCCGCGACCTGCGGGTCGCTCCCGGCGGAGTACTCAAGGCCACGGTGGAGGCGCAGTCCCTCACCGTGAGCGGCGAGGTGGTCGGGGATTGCCAGGCCCAGGGACGCGTGGAGATCCAGTCCACGGGCCGCCTCACCGGCAACATCCGGGCCCCCAAGATCGTGATCGCCGAGGGCGCGATGTTCCGGGGCAACAGCGACATGAGCACCGGTGGTCGCAAGGAGGAACGCAAGGACGTGAGCAACGTGGGCAAGGTGGCCGTCTCGTGAGCGCCACGGCGCAGCGCCCGTCTTCCCGCGGGCGCGGCGCCGGCGCCGCCGCGCACGGCAACTTCATCGCCGGGGAGTGGAAGCCCGCCTCCTCGGGACGCACCTTCGAGAACCGCAACCCCGCGGACCGCGACGACCTCATCGGCACCTTCGCCGACTCGGGGCCCGAGGACGTGGAGCGCGCGGTGGCCGCCGCCCGCGAGGCCTTCCCGCGCTGGCGGGCGCTGCCCGCGCCCAAGCGGGGCGAGATCCTCTTCCGCGCCGCCGAGATCCTCGTGCGGCGCAAGGAGGACTTCTCCCGCGACATGACGCGGGAGATGGGCAAGGTCCTGGCCGAGACCCGCGGCGACGTCCAGGAAGCCATCGACATGACGTACTACATGGCGGGCGAGGGCCGCCGGCAGTTCGGGCAGACGACGCCGTCCGAGCTGCAGAGCAAGTTCCAGATGTCGGTGCGGATGCCGGTGGGGATCGCGGGGCTCATCACGCCCTGGAACTTCCCCATGGCCATCCCCTCCTGGAAGATGATGCCGGCGCTGATCCTCGGCAACACGGTGGTGATCAAGCCGGCCACCGACACTCCCCTCTCCGTGGTGAACCTGGTCCGCGCCCTGGAAGAGGCGGGGCTGCCGAAGGGCGTCGTGAACATGGTCACGGGCGGCGGCTCCGAGGTCGGCGCCCCCCTCATGGGCCACAAGGACGTGGGTGTCGTGTCCTTCACGGGTTCCACGGGCGTGGGCCGCAAGGTCTCCGAGGCCTGCGCGCCCGCCTTCAAGCACTGCCACCTGGAGATGGGCGGCAAGAACATCATCATGGTGATGGACGACGCGCGGATCGACCTGGCGGTGGAGGGCGCGATCTGGGGCGGCTTCGGCACCACCGGCCAGCGGTGCACGGCGGCCAGCCGCGTGGCCGTCCAGAAGAAGGTCTACCGGGAGTTCGTGGACCGGTTCGTGGAGCGGGCCAGGGCGCTGAAGGTCGGAGACGGCCTGGACGACTCCGTCCAGATGGGCCCGTGCATCAGCGAGTCGCAACGGCGCACGGTCGAGGAGTACGTGAAGATCGGGCGCGACGAGGGCGCGAAGCTTCTCTGCGGCGGCCATCGCCTCGAGTCCGGCGACATGGCCCGCGGGTACTTCCACGAGCCCACCGTCTTCGGCGACTGCGACCCGCGCATGAGGGTCGCGGTCGAGGAGATCTTCGGCCCCGTGGTCTCCGTCATCCCCGTGGGCTCGCTCGAAGAGGCCATCACCGTCGGCAACTCCGTGGAGTACGGCTTGTCCGCGTCCATCTACACCCAGGACATCAACCAGGCCTTCACCGCCATGCGCGACATGTACACGGGGATCTTCTACGTCAACGCGCCCACCATCGGCGCGGAGACGCACCTGCCTTTCGGCGGGACCAAGAACACCGGCAACGGCCACCGGGAGGCCTGCGTCCAGGCCCTGGAAGTGTTCTGCGAGTGGAAGTCCATCTACATCGACTACAGCGGTACGCTGCAGAGGGCGCAGATCGACACGGGAGAGTAGGATTGGACTGGCTGGACCGGCACTGAAGACCGCGGAACGGCGAGAAACGACCGGCTGACAACGTAACGACAAGGGACTGAATTGACGCGGGACGGGACGGCGTCAATTCAGTCTGCAATATGCTGATCGGCAGCGTCCGCGAGATCAAGGACAACGAGTACCGCGTCGGCCTCGTGCCCGGAGGCGTGAAGGCGCTGGTCGACAACCGCCACCAGGTGCTGGTGCAGTCGGGCGCCGGATCGGGCTCGGGCATCCCCGACGAGGAGTACCGCAGCGCGGGCGCCGAGATCGTGACGACCGCGGCCGAGGCCTGGAACCGGGCCGACATCCTGGTCAAGGTCAAGGAGCCCCTGGAGAGCGAGTATGCGCTCATGCGGGAGGGGCAGATCCTGTTCACGTACCTCCACCTCGCGCCGCTGCCCAAGCTGACGCAAGCCCTGCTCGACCGGAAGGTCACGGGCGTGGCCTACGAGACGATCACGCGGCACGACGGCTCGCTGCCGCTCCTCACGCCGATGAGCGAGGTGGCCGGGCGCATGGCCATCCAGGTCGGCGCGCGCTACCTGGAGCGGGTCAACGGGGGCCGCGGCGTCCTGCTGGGCGGCGTCCCGGGCGTGCCCCCCGCGGAGGTGATCATCATCGGCGGCGGAGTGGTGGGCATGAACGCCGCGAAGATGGCCCTCGGCCTGGGCGCGCGCGTCACGGTCCTCGACAAGAGCGTGGCCAAGATGCAGTACATGGACGATGTCTTCGGCGGCCGCGTGGCCACGCTCATGTCCAACCCGGTGAACATCGCGCACGCGGTGGCCCGCGCCGACCTGCTGGTGGGAGCAGTGCTGGTCCCGGGCGCGGCCGCGCCCAAGCTCGTGACCCGGGCCATGATCTCCACCATGAAGAAGGGCGCCGTGGTCGTGGACGTGGCCGTGGACCAGGGCGGCTGCATCGAGACCACGAAGGCCACCACCCACAGCAACCCCACGTTCGAGGTGGACGGCGTCGTCCACTACTGCGTGGCGAACATGCCGGGGGCCGTGCCGCGAACCTCCACGTTCGCGCTCACCAACGTCACGCTGCCCTATCTGGTCCTGATGGCCAACCGCGGCCTGGCGGGCGCCATCAAGCAGGACCCATCGCTCGCGCCGGGCGTGAGCACCTACCGCGGCCACCTGACGTGCGCGCCAGTGGCCGAGGCCCAGGGCCTGAAGGCGACTCCCCTGGCGGAGGTCCTGCCGGCCTAGACGAGCTACTCGGCCTGACGAGCTACTCCACCCCGAACGTCATCAGCTCGACGGGGATGAAGTGGTTGTCGGCCTGTCCGTAGATCCCATAGCCCGACCCGTCCTGGTCCTGGCTTTCCCAGGCGATGACGAGAGTGCCGGCGTCCCTGTTCGACGCCGCGATCGGACTCGTCTGGCTGCCCGTCGTGTACGTGTTGACGCGGTACTGGGCCTCGGTGGGGTTCCCGAAGGGGTACGCCTGGCCGAAGATGCCGGTGCCCGACCCATCGTCGCTCGTCCAGGCGATGAAGAAGCACCCGATTCCGTCCTGACCGATGCTGGGAAAGGCCTGCGGTCCGGTGGTGTACGCGTTGACGCGGAACTCCGTGCCGAAGGGCGCCCCCGAGTTCCCATAGCGCTGGCCGTAGATCCCGAGGTCCGAACCGTCCTGGCCGTCGCTGTGCCACACGACCAC
>DAINRN010000012.1:1106-3539 GCA_036741815.1 Acidobacteriota bacterium | reverse complement strand
CACGTAGCTGCCCGAGGGCTGGACCACGATGGCCGGCGCGCCCTGGTAGCCCGTCGTGAAGGTCTCGACCTGGAATTCCGGTCCCAGCGGGACCCCGACGGTCGCGTAGCGCTGGCCGAAGACGCCGCGCCCTGGTAGCCCGCCCCCGGGCGACGTCCCGTCCTGCCAGACCACGACGAAGTTGTTCGGGGTTGCGGCGGCCGATACCGCTGGGCGGTATTGAAATCCCGTTGTATACGTGTTCACCCGGAACTCCGGACCGACCGGCGCGCCGGAAGAGGAATAGCGCTGGCCGAAGACGCCGGCGCCGCTGCCGTCCTGGCCCTCGCTCGTCCACACCACCACGAAGTTGCCGTTGGCATCGGTGGCCACGCGGGGCTGCACCTGGCTGTCGGTCGTGAACGTATTGACCCGGAACTCCGGGCCGAGAGGCGCGCCGCCCACCGTGAACCGCTGGCCGAAGACGCCTGACTCCGACCCGTCCTGGTCGCTGGCCCACACCACCACGAAGTTCCCGCTCTCGTCGATGGCGACGCTCGGATCCGCCTGGTATCCCGTGGTGTAGGTGTTGACGCGGAACTCGCTGCTTCCATCGACCCGGCCGAACACGCCGAGGCCGGACCCGTCCTGTTCGATGCTCGTCCAGACGAACACCCGGTGGTAGTTGAAGCCGAGCGTGCCCGCGGCGAAGGATCCACGCTGGTCGCTCGGCGTGTAGGTATTGACGCGGAACTCGGGCCCGATGGGGACGTCCGGCGCGCGATGGCGATGCTCCTGGGTCCAGCCCGCGCGCGGGACGGACAAGAGGACGAGGAGCAGGACGAGTGGCGCTCTGCGCATCGAGGCCTCCGCCGATTGGACTCTGTATCCGTCAGTATACACTCCACTTCAATGACCCCAGACCGCTTGCCGGGACCCCGTCGCCGCGTATAATTTCCCGGGGGACTTTGCCTCGACTCAGGGGTTTATGACGACGCGACTGGACGACCGCGGCCGGGAAGTCCTGAAGTCCGTGATACAGCTCCACATCGCCACGGGCGAGCCCGTGGGCTCGGAGAGCCTCGCCCGGGCGCTGAACCGCAGCCTGTCTCCGGCCACCCTGCGCAACATCATGGCGGACCTCGAAAAGCTCGGCTACCTCGCCCACCCCCATACGAGCGCCGGCCGCATGCCCACCGACGAGGGCTACCGGGTCTACGTGGACAGCCTGATGAGCCACCTGCCGCTGCCCGCGCGGGACGCCGCGGCCATCGACTCCGAGCTGCGCCCGCGTGAAGGCTCGCCCAGCGAGGTAATGGAGGCCGCCTCGCACATCCTGTCCCGCCTCAGCCGCAACGTCGGCTTCGTGGTGGCCCCCGAGATCGGCCGCACCGCGTTCCGGCGCATCGACCTCGTCCGCCTGCCCCATCCCCGGGTGCTGGTGGTCATGGTCTCGCACACGGGTCTGGTCACCCACAAGGTCGTCGAGATCGAGGAGGAGATCCCGCAGGAGCAGCTCCAGGCCTGCGCGAACTACCTGAACGCGCATTTCGCCGGCATGACGCTGGCCGCCATCAAGGCCCACCTGTTGGAGCTGATGCGGGCCGAGAAGACCCTCTACGACTCGCTCCTCAAGAACGTCATCGCCGTCGGAGAGCGGGCCTTCGCCACGGACGGGCAGGGGGCCAACGTTTACCTGGACGGGACGTCCCACATCCTCGGCCAGGGGTTCGAGGACCTCGACCGCATGAAGGCCCTCTTCAAGACCTTCGAGGAGAAGAGCCGGCTGGTCAAGATCCTGAACGCCTGCATCTCCGGAAGCGGCATCCGGGTCATCATCGGCCACGAGAACGCGGACCCCGACCTTCACGACGTGACCGTGGTTTCCGCCGGCTATCCCTTGGAGGGCGAGTCGGGCTGGGGCCTGGGCGTGCTGGGATCGACGCGGATGGAGTACGCGCGCGTCATCGCGCTCGTGGACCACATGGCGCGGTCCGTGGCCCACGCCCTCGAGGAGCGGCGGAGGTGAAACGCAAGCACGACGGTCCGGACGACAGCGCGCCGGTGGACGCCCCGGCCTCGGCGGACCCGATCGCAGAGCGCGGGTTGACGGGCGTGGACGTGGCCCCCGTCCCGGCCCTGACGCGCGAGGAGACAGAGGCCCTCCGCCGCGAGCGGGACGAGCTGCGCGAGCAGGTCCTCCGCAAGAGGGCCGAGTTCGAGAACTACCGCAAGCGGGTGGAGCGCGACCGGCAGCAGGCCGGTACGGATGCGGCGGCGGCCATCTTCAAGGGCCTGGTGCCTACCCTGGACAACCTGGACCGCGCCCTGGAGTCCGCGAGCAAGGACGACCCGTTACGCGAGGGCGTGGAGCTTACGCGCCGCGAGCTGCTCAGCTTCCTCGAGTCGCAGGGCGTCGATGAGTTCGCGAGGCTGTTCCCGTCGAACGATCGG
>DAINRN010000012.1:0-1096 GCA_036741815.1 Acidobacteriota bacterium | reverse complement strand
AGGGCGTCGAGGTGCACGACCCCGTTGGGCAGCCGTTCGACCCGGAGCAGCACCAGGCGCTGTCCCACGAGCCATCCGCGGGCTTCGCGGACGGCACCATCGTCGAGGTCTTCCGCAAGGGTTACTCGTACAAGGGCCGGCTGCTGCGCCCCGCGCTGGTGAAAGTGGCCAAGGGCGGGCAGGCCGGAAGCGAGGCGGTCCATTGAGGCGCGGTCCGGCACTCGGGGTCCCTCCCCCCAGCTCGCGATCGACACATCTACGGGAGGTCATTCTTGGCTAAGGTGATCGGCATCGACCTGGGCACCACCAACTCCTGCGTGGCGGTGATGGAGGGTGGCGCCCCTCAGGTCATCCCCAACCAGGAAGGCGCCCGCACCACGCCGTCCATCGTGGGCTTCACGGCTAAGGGGGAGCGCCTGGTCGGCCAGATCGCCAAGCGCCAGGCCCTGACCAACCCCAAGAACACCGTCTTCGCGGTGAAGCGCCTCATCGGCCGCAAGTTCGACGCTCCCGAAGCCGAGACGGCTCGCCGCTACCTGCCCTACGCGCTGGTGGGGGCGCCCAACGGCGACGTGCACATCCAGATCGACGACAAGGTCTACTCCCCGCCCGAGATCTCGGCCTTCATCCTGCAGAAGCTGAAGCAGGCGGCCGAGGACTACCTGGGGGAGAGCGTGGAGGAGGCCATCATCACCTGCCCGGCCTACTTCAGCGACTCCCAGCGGCAGGCGACCAAGGACGCGGGCCTCATCGCCGGGCTCAAGGTCTCGCGCATCCTGAACGAGCCCACCGCCGCGGCCCTGGCCTACGGTCTGAAGAACGCGCGCGGCCAGTTCGTGGCCGTGTACGACCTGGGCGGCGGCACCTTCGACATCTCGATCCTGGAGATGGCGGAGGGCCTCTTCCAGGTGCGGGCCACCGGCGGCGACACCTTCCTGGGCGGCGAAGACTTCGACCAGCGGGTCATCGACTGGCTCATTGCCGAGTTCCTGCGGGAGACGGGCATCGACCTGCGCCAGGACCGCATGGCCCTGCAGCGCCTCAAGGAAGCGGCCGAGAAGGCCAAGTGCGAGCTCTCGACCGCGCAGCAGACCGA
>DAINRN010000011.1:0-17265 GCA_036741815.1 Acidobacteriota bacterium | reverse complement strand
GAGCCACGGCCGGCCCAGGCACCCACGGCCCACGATCACGCCGTCGCAGCTCGTGGCGCGCATCATGCGCAGCGCGTCCTCCGCCTCCCAGATGTCGCCGTTGCCCAGCACCGGGATCCGCGTCACCGCCCGCTTGAGCCGCGCGATCGCTTCCCAGCGGGCCTCGCCGTCGTAGAGCTGCGCGGCCGTCCGCGCGTGCAGCGCCACCGCGGCGCAGCCCTCCTCCTCCCCCACGCGGCCGGAGTCCAGGAAGGTCTCGTGGCCGTCGTCGATGCCCATCCGGAACTTGAGGGTGACGGGGACGCGCCCGGCGTTGCGCACCGCGGCGGCCACGATCGACCGCAGCAGCCGCGGCTTCAGCGGGATCGCCGACCCGCCCCCCTTGCTCGTGACCTTCCGCACCGGGCAGCCGAAGTTCATGTCGAGGTGGTCCACGCGTCCCTCGCCCACCAGGAGCCGTACGGCCTCGCCCACGTGGTAGGGATCGACGCCGTAGAGCTGCAGGCTGCGCGTGGCCTCGTCCGGCCCGAAGCTCGCCATGAGCACCGTCTTGCGGTTGCCTTCCACGAGGGCCCGGGCCGTGATCATCTCGCTCACGTAGAGGCCCGCGCCGTAGCGGCGGCACAGCGTGCGGAAGGGCGGGTTGGTCACGCCCGCCATGGGGGCGAGGACGACCGGGGGCCACACGGAGAGCGGCCCGATGGGAATGGGGCCGAACTCCCCGGGCGCGGCCAGGTGGACGCCGCGGTTCAGCGCGCTCTTGTAGATCTCGTCCATGCCGCGGAAACGATGATAGCCTGCTCGTGATGGCCCGCCACTTCTCGATGATCCGCGATTTCCACCTTGCGGACGCTTTCACGCTGGCCAACGGGGCGTGCGGGACCGCCGCCCTCTTCTTTGCCATGGACCACGTGCGCGCGCGGGGGGCGGGCAAGGTCTACGCGGCGGGAGCGTTCATCGTCCTGGCCCTCGTCTTCGACGTCCTGGACGGCCGCGTGGCCCGCTGGCGGCACAGCGCCTCGTCACTCGGGCGCGAGCTGGACTCCCTGGCCGACGTCATCAGCTTCGGCGTGGCCCCCGCGAGCCTGGCCTTCTCGCTGGGCCTCACCGGCCTCTGGGACGCCCTCGTGCTGCTCTACTTCGTGGTCTGCGGCATCAGCCGCCTGGCGCGCTACAACATCACCGCGGAGGCGCTGTCCGAGGGGGGCGACAAGGTCGCCTATTTCGAGGGCACGCCGATTCCGACGAGCGTCGTACTCACGGCAATCCTGGCGTTCGCCGCGTGGCAAGGACGGCTTGGCGCGGCGCTCTACGGCGGCGTATGGACCATCGGTCCCGCGGACCTGCATCCGCTCTCGCTGCTGTTCGCGCTGTCGGGCTCGCTGATGATCAGCAAGACGTTGCACATACCCAAACCTTGACACACGCGGCCGCGCTGATCACACACGGCCGCCCATGCCTTGCGGGCGGCCGTGTGAAAGCCGGTCTCTTCAGTACCGATCCGCCGGTCGTGTCGAGGGGTTACGGCTACGGTTACGGAATAACGGTGCCGTTCAGGCACCCTTCGACGCCCTTCACCACCGCGCAGATCCGGAAGCCACCCTCCTGCACGCCGTCCACGATCTTGTTGAACGGCACGCCGGGGAAGTCCTCCACCTTGACCTGCTCGTGGCCCTCCCAGTGGATCCACTGGATGTCGGGGCCGTGGACGCGCGCGTCGACGTCCTTGTTGTCCTTGGTCTTGGGCGTGGCGGTCACGAAGCCCGCGCAGCCCACCGGCAGCTGCCCCGACCCGTTCCTCGGCACCGACATGCCCTTCGGGCAGTCGAAGCCGTAGAAGGCCACGCGGACGCCGTCGATGAGGTCCGCGGCGTCGAGCGGGAAGGCCGGCGGGTTGCAGGTGGAGCGGTAGGAGCCGTCGCCCCGGCGGATGTGGCTCGTGGACAGGAGGATGTCGTAGTCCTCGCTGAACTCGTTGCTGTTCTTGAGCTGGAGCAGGTTGTTGTCGGCGGTGGCGCAGAAGGCCATGGCCTCCAGGTTCTTCACCACCCCCGCGTAGTACTGCGTGGAGTCGAGGACCCGATAGCCTCCCGGCCCGGTGGCTTCCTCCAGGTTGAAGAGCTCCGGCCGCTGCTGGACGAGCTGCGAGATCGCCGCGTCCACCTTCTCCACGAAGACGGGCACGCCGCGCACGCAGGTGGCGTCCACGGTGCCCTTGCCGTAGGGGCAGGGCGACGGTGTCGGCGACGGGCTGGGGAGGGGGCTGCCGCTGGGGGCCGGGTTCGGCGAGGCGAGCATGGTGCGGGCGCCGCCGCGCTCCGGGCCGGTGACGGCCGAGGGCGACGACGACTTCTCTGCCGGGCCCGAGCAGGCCCAGAACGTCAAGACGGCCGCACAGGCCGACGCCCCGACTCTACGAGAGGGAAACCCCATCAATAGTCCTCCGCCCAAATGCCAACACCCTAGAGTACAGCCTTAGGGAAAATGGATCAACCCTGCCCCCGCCGGATGTGACGTACCGCACACCACAGTGTGAAGACGCCCATGAGGGTCCAGGCCGCGGGCAGGGGGAGCGCCGGCGGGACCGCCTGGACGCGGACTTCCGTGGTGCCGCGCGGCACCCACACGCCGGTCAGCGCGCCGTAGGCCGGGAACACCAGCACGCTCTGCCCGCTCCCTGCCGGCCCGTGGGCAGCGGCCCGCAGCGTTTCCGCGTAGCTCATGGCAAACGTCAGCGGGCAATCAGCGGGCGCCTCCACCAGGGCCGACGCGCCCGCCTCGCCGCGGCGGGCCCCCACCTCACGGACGCGCGCTCCCGCGCACGCCCCGTCCACCGAAGCGGGCAGCCGGGCCGAGGCCACCGCCGGGTCGGCCGAGACGAGCCACAGGCTCTCCGGGGCCCGCTGGCCGAGGCCGTCTCCCAGGGCCATGAGCTCGCGGCCGAGGGAGGCGAAGGACTCCGTCCGGGTGACGCCGGCGCTGAACCAGGCGGGCCCGGCCGGCGTGGTCAGGGGCCGGACGTCCACGGCTTCCCCCGGCGTCGGGGATCCCTGCACCCTCCAGGCCACGTCGTAGAGCTGGAACATCGGCCGCGAGGTCGGATGGTCCTCGGGGAGGCGGACGATCAACTGGTTCGGCTGGTAGGCCTGGCCGCGCAACGCGCAGACGAGCTCGACGAAGCGGCGGCTGGGAAAGAAGTAGCCGTCCAGGGCGGAGAGTCGCGCGGCGAAGGCGGTGTTGGCCTGGAACTCCGCCTCGGGACCGACGCTGGCCCGGACGAGCGGCGAGGCCAGGGCCGGCTGGGCTCGCACCGCGGCCGCGCCCATCGCTTCCGCGCGCGCCAGCGCCGCCTCGCCCGGGACGAACGGCAGCAGACGCTCGCGGAAGGCGGCGACGCTGCCCCCCGCCATGGTCATGAGCAGCGCGCCCCAGGCCAGCGCGGGCACGTCGCGGCGGGCCTCGGGCCGCACGAACACGATCCCGAGCGCCACCGCCCAGCCCAGGGCCTCGCGGCCCAGCGAGGGCAGGAAGAAGAAGGCCGCGCCCGCCGCCAGCGCCACCGCGGCGGCACCCCTCCTCGTCCTTGACTCCGGCCTCACCAGGACCGCCACCAGGACCAGCACGGGCAGCAGGGACAGCGCGGGCAGGATGGCGCGCGGCGGCACCCGGAACGTGTTGAGCGGCGGCACGAGAAAGAGGAGCGCGTCCGAGAACGGCCGGACGTTCATGCTGAGGAGAAGGACGAGCACGACGCTCGCGCCCAGCCCGAGCCCCAGGGCGCGCGCGCGCCGCCAGGGCACGAGGGCGAGCAGGGCCAGGAGGGGGCCCGCCGCGTAGTTGATCTCGTGGTGGTACAGGACCGGACGCCGGAACGGCAGGGCCAGCCGCGTCCAGGGGATCGACGAGAGCCAGTCCAGGGGCTCCGACGTGAGCCAGGCGTAGGTGAGCCTCATGCGCCCCAGCGAGCGCAGCGAATCGGAGCCCGCGGCGTGGGCGAGGACCGCCCAGAGGCCCGGCAGCGCGATGAGGAGCGCGGCCAGGCAGGCAAGCGCGGGCACGCGCAGCGCGCGCAGCCGCCCTCCGCACGTCAGCCACAGGCCCAGCAGGATCGGCCCGCCGAAGACGGCGCCGTAGAGCACCATCTGGTGGCCCGTGAACATCACCCCGTTGACGAGCGCCGCGGCGGCCACGATGAGCAGCGTGACGCTCAGGGTCCCGGAACCCGCGGCGGCGAGGAGCGCGACCATCGCCGCGAAGGGAAGGCCGCCCACGACCAGCGTGTGGTGCCCGTAACCGAGCCGCCAGGCCAGGGCCGGCGCGAAGCCGCACATCCACACGCCGGCGGCGCGCTCCAAGCATGTCGGCCGCCGGGCGGAGGCGTCCACCACCGTCGCGATGTCTGTGGCCGCGCGCACGCCGAGGAAGGCGATCACGACCTGGAGGAGGAAGGTGAGGACGTTGAAGACCGCGGTGGGCGAAAGGGGCAGGCGCGCGAGGAGGGAGAGCGCGGGCAGCGGGCCGACCGCGTCGCGCAGCTTCATCCCCCCGAAGAGGTCGGCGCGGTACACGAGGTCCGACCACCGCCCGTGAGCCTCCACCAGCTCGCGGATGGCCAGGAAGACGGTGGCGATCCCGTCGTGGCCGGCGATGAGATCCGCCCACGACCAGCCCAGGAGCAGCCACCAGGTGGCGGGCACCATCACCGCCGCGAGCGCGAGGAGCAGCACGTCTTCCGCCTCGCGGGGGAGCTTCCCGCGCGCGGTCACCGCTCGGTGCCGCGGCGGGGATCGGAGGCGCGGAAGGCCATGGGGAGCGAGAAGCGTAGGAGGGGCGCGCGCCGGCGTCAAGGCGCGCGGAGCCGCGCGCCCCTTCAAGGTCCGGACCGCTCCGCGCCGACGGCTCGGCATATGATCGGCAGGTCGTGGGGATCCGGCCTGTCGTCCTTCTCGTCCCGTCCATGGCCGCCGCGGTCGAGATTCCGCGGCGCCTCGCCGCGACGGGCCGCGCCGTGGCCGGGATCTATCCCTTCAAGGTGATGGACCTCGCCCGCGCCATCGCCGAGCCGGGGCTGCTCGGCCGCGGCCTCGGCGCCTGGGGCGCGGGCCACGACGCCCTGCTCGCGGCGCGCCTCCTCGATGAGGGCACGGGACCTCGAGGCCTTCGGCTGGCGCCCGATCTCCCGCGCGCCCCCGTGGCGGCGGCGCTGGCGCGGACCTTGTCGTCGCTGCGGCGGGCGGGGATCGAGCCGAGCCTCCTCGAGGCGGTGGCAGAGCGCGCCGCGGCCACGGCCGAGGACCGCGACCGGCTCCGGGCGGTGGCCACCGTTTATCGCGCGTTCCACGAGGCGGTCGAAGGCCGCTTCGCCGACCCCGCCACTATCCTCCGCGCCGCGCGCGCGCACCTCGCGGAGGCCCGCTGGCTGAAGGACGCCGAGATCCTGGTCGTGGACGACCTCGAGATGGACGGCCTGCAGGCCGCCTTCCTCGAGGACCTGGCGCGCGCGCTGCCGGTACGGTTCGTCCGTCACGACCGGCCGCAGGCGTTGCGCGCCTCGTCGTTCGCGGGCTGGGCCGAGGAGCGCGGGCTGGCGCCTTTGCCCGTGGCCGACACGATCCTCGGTCCGCTCGCCCCACCCGAGGCACCCGCCGCGCTCGCGCGGCTGCGCACGCAGCTGTTCGAGCCCCCCGCGGGCGGCCCCGCGCGCGACGACTCGCTCACGCTCTTGACCGCGCCCGGAGAGGCGGCGGAGGTGCGAGGGATCGTGCGGCGGCTCCTGCGGGCGGCCGCGGACGGCGTCCCGTTCGAGGAGATGGGCGTCATCCTGCCGCGACCCGAGGCCTACGCGCCGCTCCTCACGGACCTCTTCCAGAGGCTGGGCATCCCGCACCGGCTCCATCCGTCGCTGCCCCTGCGCACCGGGCGGGCCGCGCGGTCGCTGCTGCTGCTCTTCCGCTGCCGCGGCCTGGACCGGGCGGCCGTGCTCGAGTTCCTGACCTTCGCGCCCGTGCCGTTCGAGGAGCTGCTGGCGGCGGGCGAGACCCCGCGCACCGCGCAGTGGGACCTGATCAGCCGCGATGCGGGGATCGTCTCCGGCGTGGACCGGTGGGCCATCGGGCTGCGGACCTACGCCGCAGCGGAGAGGCTGGCCGCGGCGGCCGAGACGGAGCCGGAGCGCCGGGCGCGGGGCGAGCGCCGGGCCGGCGACGCGGAGACGCTGCTGCGCCTGGTGGAACGGCTGGAGGAGACGCTCGTCTCCCTCGCGGGCGAGGCCACGTGGGGCGAGTGGGCGGACCGCCTGCAGGACGCCCTCGACCGCTGGATCGGGGGGGGCCGGGACCGCGACGCGGTCGCAAGCGTGATCGCCGACCTGCGCGGCCTCGCCTTCCTGGAGGGCCCCGCGCCGTGGCGCGACGTGGAGGCCGTGCTGGAGGCGCGCTTCGAGTGGGAGCGCGTGCCCCTCGAGCCCCTGTCCACGGGCGCCATCCACGTCGGGGCCATGGACGCCATGGCCGGGCTCTCCTTCCGCGTGGTCGCGATCCCGGGCCTCGTGGAGGGCGGATACCCCGGCGTCGTGCGGCCCGATCCGTTCCTCCTCGATCCCGAGCGCGCGGCGCTGGCCGAGGCGGCGGCGGCCCCGAAGGCGCCGCCTCCCCGGCCCGCCGCGAAGGGCCAGCTCGCGCTCTTCGCCGAGGAGCCCGGGGCGCCGCCCCCGCCCGCGCCCGGCGCGCGCGCGCGCCTTCCCACCAGCCAGGACCGCCTGCTCGAGTCGCGGCGGGACTTCCAGCGCGCCGTCTCCCAGGCCAGGGAGCGGCTCATCCTTTCGTACCCGCGGGCCGACCCCCGCACGGGACGGGAGCGGATGCCGTCGCTGTTCTTCGTGGCCGCCGCCGCGGCGCGCGAGGGCCGGTCGGTGGGGGCCTCGGACCTGGAGCGGATGGTGGTCGAGGACGACCTCGACACGCTGCCCGTCGAGGACGCCGTGGACCGCTCCGAGCGGGACCGGCGGCGGGTCCGGGCGGGCGGCAAACCGGCCGTCCTGGCCGTCGCCGGCGGCTCCTCGTTCTTCAGGCAATCCCACCTGGCCTCCCAGGCCCGGTGGTCGAAGCAGCTCACGGCCTACGACGGGCTCATCGCCTTTTCCCCCCGCGACGGCGTCTCCGCCGAGGTCGCGGCGGAGGTGCGGCGCAAGCTCGACCCCGTGACCGCGGACCGGCCGATCTCCGCCAGCCGACTGGCCACGTTCTCCCGGTGCGGGTTCCTCTACCTCCTGCAGTACGTCCTGCGCCTGGAGCCGGCGCAGGAGCCCGAGGAGCGCAAGCGCCTGGACCCGCTCGAGCGCGGCAGCGCCTTCCACGAGGTGGCCGAGCGGTTCCTGCGCGAGCGGCGGGACCGCGGCGAGCTGCCGCTCCAGGACACGCCGGGGACGCGGCAACGGCTGCTCGAGGTGGCGGACGTCGTGCTGGATGCCCTCGTCGCCGGCAGCCCGCCGCGCTACACCCTGCTGTGGGAGCGCGAGCGGGCCCGCTTCCACGCCGGCGTCCTGAAATGGCTGGAGCGCGAGGCGGCCGCCCCGGGCGACGCCGTCCCCGCCCACTTCGAGGTCGCTTTCGGCACGGGCCGCGACAACGCGCCCGGCGAGCCCCACCGGCGCGAGCCCCTGGACATCGACCTGGGCGAGGGTCGGACCCTGCGCGTCTCGGGCAAGATCGACCGCATCGACAAGAAGCGGGACGGGACGCTCGTCCTGCGCGACTACAAGACGGGCAAGGCGCCCAGGGACGAGAACGGGCTCTTTCGCGGGGCCAAGCAGCTCCAGATCCCGTTCTACATCCTGGCCGCCGGCGCGATCTTTCCCGGCCATCCCGTGGTGGAGGCCTTCCTCGATTACGTGGACGGCGGACGGCAGGTGGCCCTGGACCCCGCCTCCGTGCAGGGCGAGGAGTTCGGCCTGCTGCTGCGCGGCCTGATCGACGCGATCGCGGACGGCCTCTTCATCCAGGAGCCCACCGCGTGCACGTGGTGCGACTACACGGCGGCCTGCGGGCCGGCTCCCCTCCTGGAGCGGCGGCGCCAGTACAAGATCGGCGACGCGCGCGTCCAGCGGATCCTGAAGCTCAGGGACATCGGATGAGCGCCCCGCCGGTGGACCAGGACGCCCGGCGCCAGGCGCGCGACGACCACGCCACGAGCCTCGTGCTCGAGGCGGGGGCCGGGACCGGCAAGACCACGCTCCTCATCGACCGCATCGAGGCCCTCGTCCGGAGCGGGCACGCGCGGCTCGAGGAGATCGCGGCCGTGACCTTCACCGAGAACGCGGCCACCACCATGAAGCTGCGCTTGCGCGAGCGCCTCGAGGGCGCGCGCGCCGACACGGCAGCCCCGGAGGCGGAGCGGCGGCGGGCGGCCGAGGCCCTGGACGTCCTGGAGCGGGCCCAGGTCTCCACCATCCACGCCCTCTGCTCCGCCATCCTGGCCGAGCGTCCCCTCGAGTGCGGCGTCGTCCCCGGGTTCCGCACCGCGGACGAGGCGGAGGCGGACATGCTCTTCGCCGCGGCCTGGGAGGAGTGGCTGGCCGACCGGCTGGTGAAGGGAGACGACGTCCTGCTCGAGGCACTCGACCGCGACATCCCGCTGGAGGGCGAGGGCCGCTTCGGCGAGCGCAGCTCGCTGCGCGGGTTCGCGCGCGCCCTCATCGAGCAGCGCGACCTGCGTCCGCTGGTGGCCGAGGCGCCGGAGGACACGCGCGCCTGGCAGCGCGACCTCGATGACCACGCGGATCGGGCGCGGAAGATCCTCGCCCTCGCCCCGCCCGGCGAAACCTTGACCGCACGCCTGCGGGACCTCGTCGACTTCGCGGAGCAGCCGCGGACGCCCGACCCCGCCGAGGCCGCACGCTGGCTGCTGAAGATGCCGGCCATCTCGGGGAACGTCCGCGGCCAGCGCGATCGCTGGCCCAGGAAGGACGCCCTGGACGAAGCGCGGGACATCGCCGACTGGAGCCGCCAGGCGGTCATTACGTGGAAGGCGGCCCACGGCGCGGCCCTCCACGGCCGGATCATGGCCGCGCTCGCCGGCGTGGGCGAGCGGTACGCCCGCCTCAAGGCCGAGCGGGGCGTCCTCGATTACCTCGACCTGCTGCTCAAGGCCCGGGGCGCGCTCCGCGACCGCGAGCCCGTGCGCCGCTATTTCCGCGAGCGCTTCCGCCTGCTCATCATCGACGAGTTCCAGGACACGGACCCGCTGCAGGTCGAGATCGCGCGGCTCCTGGCGGGCGAGGCCCAGGGCGCGCTGGTCGTGGTGGGCGACGCCAAGCAGTCGATCTACCGCTTCCGGAGGGCGGACGTGGACCTGTTCCGCCGCCTTTCGAAGGAAGCCATGGCCCGCGCCGGCCACAAGGTCCTGCATCTCACCCAGAACTTCCGCTCGCGGCCGGCCATCCTCCGCTTCGTCAACCGGGCCTTCGGCGCCCTGATCAAGGAGTCGGAGGACGCCGGCCAGCCCGCCTACGAACCCATCGACCCGCCCGCGGGCCTCAGCGAGGAGCCGTCGGTCGTCGCCCTGCGCTTCGAGGCTCACCTGGCCGAGGGGCCCGACCTCCTGCGCGCCGAGTCCGCCGCGCTGGCCGCCATCATCGCCCAGGTGGCGGCCGGTCGTTACGAGGTCCGTGACCCCTCGACGGGCGCGAACCGGAAGAGCCGCGCGGGCGACGTCATGGTCCTGGCGCGCCGCCTGACGCAGGTGCGCCACCTGGAGGAGGCGCTGGAGGCCGCGAGCCTGCGCTTCGCGGTCGAGGGCGGCAAGTCGTTCTTCGACCGCCAGGAGGTGCACGAGACGCTGGCCGTGCTGCGGGCCATCGAGGACCCCACGGACCGCGTCTCGCTGGTGGCGGCGCTGCGTTCGTCGTTCTTCGGCGTGAGCGACCGCGACATCGTGACGTACGCCCTCGGCGGCGGCCCGCTCTGGATCGGACCCGTGGACGAGACGAAGCCGGCGGCCGCGGCGCTGGGCCCCGCCATGGCTCTGCTCGACGACCTGCACCGGCGCCGTACGCGCGACTCCGTGCCCGCGATGCTGGACGTGCTCTACGACGAGACCCGGATCCTGGCCGCGCTCACGGGGACGCGACGCGGCGAGTCCCAGATCGCGAACCTGGAGAAGGTGGCCGCGCTGGCGCGCCAGGCCGCTGATCTCGGCGTGCTGACCCTGCGCGGTTTCGCGGAGCTGCTGCAGACCCGCATCCTTGAGCCGACCGAGGAGCCCGACCTCCCGTCGACGCGTCCCGGCGATCCCCACACCGTCCGCATCCTGTCCGTCCACAAGGCCAAGGGCCTGGAGGCGCCGGTCGTCGTCCTCTTCGACTCCGCGGACAACTTCCGCATGAACACGGACTCGGTGGCCCTGTGGGACGAGGGCCGAATCGCGCTCGGCTTCCGGGCCGGCTGCCAGCCTCCGGGTTGGGACGTCCTCGTCACCGCCGACCAGAAGAAGGCCTGGGCCGAGGGCCACCGGCTGAAGTACGTGGCCTGCACGCGGGCCCGCGACCTGCTCGTGATCCCGCTGCCGCCGCCGGACGCGAAGGCCGGCTCCTTCTGGCGCGAGCTGACCCAGTTCCTGCCCAAGGCCACCGACGCCGACGTCCAGATCGTGGACGCGGCCACCCTGCCCGCCCCGATCCGCGAGACGGACGACACGGACCTCCGCACCCTGGCCGGCGCCGGCGGAGGCGACGCCGTGGCCGCGCGGTGGGACACGGAGAGAAAAGAGCGGATCGAGACCGCGAGCCAGCGCCCGTTCGTCCCGATCTCCGCGACCCGCGCCGCCGCGCGAACCGCGCCGCCCGCCGCCGTCGCCGTGATCCGCGGAGGAGGCCGCGACTTCGGCGGCCTGGTCCACAAGATCCTGGAATGGATCCCGCTGGAACCGGACGAGAAACCGGACCGCGCGGTGACCATGGCCGCCGCCCTCGCCCCCACGTTCGGCCTCGACGCCGAGGGCGCCCGCCGCGCCGGCGACGCCGCCCAGCGCGCCCTCGATCTTCCCGTCATGCACCGCGCCCGCAAGGCAGCGCGGCTCTGGCGCGAGCTACCGGTCTGGTTCCCGGAAGGCGCCGACCTCATCGAGGGCGTGGTCGACCTCGTCTTCGAGGAGGACGGCGGCCTCGTGATCGTCGACTACAAGACCGACCACATCGCCGACGACCAGGCCCTGGCCCAGGCCGCCCACCACGCGCCCCAGCTCCAGCTCTACGGCCGCGGCCTGGCCCAGGCCACGGGCCTGCCCGTCCGCGAGCGGCTGGTCCTCTTCACCGCCCTCGGCCGCACCGTTCCGGTCTGACGGATGAGCCGCGCGAAGCCGTTCCGACCACGCGGGTGGACCGCCCAAGATCACCATCGTCCAGAACTGGTTCGAGGAGCTGAAAGCACGCGTGCCCGCGCCCTGAGGAACGCCGGGCGCGGCTTTCCCGATGGGGCGTCCCGACGGAACCCTAGCCCTTGCCAGCCTTGGAGTCTTTGCTGCCCTTGGCGCCTTTGGAACCGCCGTCATCCGCGGGATCACCGCCCGCTACCTTGTACGCCTTCTTCAGTGCCTTGGCGTCGAGCTTGACCATCTTGAGCATCGCCGCCATGACCGCCCGGCTGCGGTCCGGGTCTTTGTCCTTGAGCAGCTTGGGCAGGATGCTGGGGACGATCTGCCAGGACACGCCGAACCGGTCGGTGAGCCAGCCGCACTGCTGCGCCGCGCCCCCCTCGAGCAGGCGGTCCCAGTAGTAATCGAGCCTCTTCTGCGTCTTGCAGTGGATCATGAACGAGATGGCGGGAGAGAACTGGAACTGCGGCCCGCCGTTGAGGCCCATGAACTCCTGTCCCTCGACCTCGAAGATGACGGTCATGACCGTGCCGGGCGCGCCCGGTCCCGCGTCTCCATACCGCGCGATCTTGCCGACCTTCGAATCCTTGAAGATCGAGGTGTAGAACTCCGCGGCCTCCTCGGCCCGGCCGTTGAACCACAGGCACGGCATGATCCTCTGCATGTGCGTTCCTTTCTGTCACACCGTTGTCACGCGGGCCACTCTGGCTCCGGAACGAGTGCGAAAGGTAACACTGATCCGCCCCGGGGCGGATTGGAAACTTCTGGGGGCCTCAGCGCCTGGTGCGGCGCAGCCTCGACACGCATGTATTCTATTTCCATGGCGTTGATGAGGCCCAGGCGCGACCCGCGGGAGGTCCTGGAGGAGATCCATCGCTCCGACACGCAGAAGGTGAAGGTCGCGATCACCGACATCGACGGGATTTTGCGGGGCAAGTACATCCACAAGGACAAGTTCGTCTCCGCGGCCCAGACCGGCTTCGGGTTCTGCAACGTCGTGTTCGGGTGGGACTCATCCGACGTCTGCTACGACGACGCGAAGTACACCGGGTGGCACAGCGGGTACCCGGACGCGCTGGCGCGGATCGACCTGGGGACGTACCGCAAGGTCCCCTGGGACGGGGACGTCCCCTTCTTCCTGGCCGACTTCGAGGACGGCTCGGGCAAACCGCTCGGGGTCTGCCCGCGGCAGCTCCTGAAGACGGTCGTGGCGCGGGCGGAGGCAGCCGGTCTCACCCCCACGTGCGGGATGGAGTACGAGTGGTTCAACTTCAAGGAGACGCCGGCCTCGCTGGCGGAGAAAGGCGGCGTGGACCCGCAGCCGATGACGCCCGGGATGTTCGGCTACTCGATCCTGCGCATGAGCCAGAACCGCCCGTACTTCGCGGCGCTCATGGACGAGCTGGCCGCCTTCGGCGTCCCCCTCGAGGGCCTGCACACCGAGACGGGGCCGGGCGTGACCGAGGGAGCCATCCTGGCCGCGGACGCGCTGGAGGCCGCGGACCGGGCGGTCCTCTTCAAGACCGCGGTCAAGGAGATCGCGTCGCGCTTCGGCTTGATGCCCAGCTTCATGGCCCGCTGGAACCCGCAGCTCCCGGGCTGCGGGTGCCACAGCCACCAGAGCCTGTGGGCGGGGGACCGGAACGTCTTCTTCGACGACGCGGACCCCCTCAAGATGAGCGGCGTCTTCCGCAGCTACATGGCGGGGCTGCTGCGCGGCCTGCCCGAGGTCCTGCCCTTCCTGGCCCCCACCGTGAACAGCTACAAGCGGCTGGTCGAGGGGTACTGGGCGCCGACCCGGCCCACGTGGGGTGTCGACAACCGGACGGTGGCCTTCCGTGTCATCGCGGGCGCGCCCAAGTCCGCGCGGGTGGAGGTGCGGGTCGCGGGCGCGGACGTGAATCCCTATCTGGCCATCGCCGCCTCGCTGGCTTGCGGCCTCTACGGGATCGAAAAGGGCCTGGCCCTGGAGCAGGCGCCGATCAAGGGCAGCGCCTACCGCGAGGCGACAGGCGAGCGCCTCCCCCGCGACCTCCACGAGGCGGCGAGGCGCCTGTCCGAGTCGAAGCTGGCCCGGGAGCTCCTGGGTGATGAGATGGTGGACCACTTCGTGACCACGCGGCTTTGGGAGTGGAAGCAGTTCGGAAACGCGGTCACGGACTGGGAATTGCGGCGCTACTTCGAGATCATCTGAGCCTCGCCGCTACTTCCACCAGGCGGCGGCGTAGCGGTGGTGGCTGGAGGCGCCGTCGAAGCTGGTCACCGTCCGGGTCAGCATGCCCGCCTCCAGGGCGCTGTCGAACTCCTTCTGGTATTCGTCGGCGGACATCAGGTGGCGGTCCTTGCCCGCGGGACGGTCGGAGGCGAACACAGCGGACAGGAAGGGCTTGCCGTTGTGCATGTAGGCGTTGAGGTAGATGGGCCGGCGGCCCTCCTTCTTCTGCTGGTCGTACTCGCCCTGGTAGTCCGCTTCCGCAATCTGCGACCGGACCTCCCAGGCGCCGATCTTCTCCGGCCTGTAGAGCACGGTGTAGGCGCGCTGCCCGCCGTGGGACACTACCGAGATGTTCACGGGTCTGAGCTTCCGGCTCTTGGCATTCGTCAGCTCCGTGTCGTGCTGCGACGGCGTGAGGCCGTGCCGGAAGATCATGTCGGAGGGCTCGCCCTTCACGTAGATCGCGGTGTACAGGGTCTGGCTCCCGGAGACGGAGCTGTCCACGAACACCGGCCCGAAGCCGTCCTTGTCCGCGTCGTCCGAGTTCTTCTGGTGGGTCGTCCCGTCGCGGAGGCAGTGGGCGCGCCATTCCTTTTCCGCCGGCCGCCAGATCTCGTTGAGGTAGCTCTTCCCACCGACGCTGTAGGTGTCCAGCCAGACCGGCCAGAAGCCGGAGTCCGTGAGGTGGTCGAATAGCTCCTGGAAGATCGTGGCGGGGTAGCCGTGGCGGGCGTATTCGCCCACCACCGTCCGGGGCGGCCACACCAGCACCGGCCCCTGGGGGATCGACTTGCCCGCGAAGGTCTTCCATCCCGGATGTGCCGTCGTGTTGTCCTCCGGGGCCGAGAGGCCACGCTTGAACTGGACCTTCACGGGCTCGCCGCCGCTCTTCGTGGTGTCGGCGGTGCCGCCTTTCTCGACGTGGACATGGAGGTGGGGATCGGACGACGTGCCCACGTTCCCCACTCGGCCCAGGAACTGGCCCTGCGACACGTGCTTGCCGTTGGTCACCCGGATGTGGGGCCAGGCGTTCGCGACGGTGGGGCTCGTGATCTTGGCGGGAAGGAGCTCGGCGTCGTGGGGGCAGAGGTCGGAGGGCACGCTGCCCGGAAACATGTGGGCGTACTCGGCGCGGGTGCCGTCGTCGTGCTCGATCCAGTAGCCGTTGCCGCCCCCGTAGACATAGCCCTCGTTGACCTTCGCGTGGTACACGTTCTTGGGCTTGTTCTCCGGGGCGTTGCGCCAGCAGGCGATGACCGTCCCCGCGCGCATGGCGTAGATCTTCTTTTTGTAGATGAGCGAGTCCGAGTTCTTCGTGCGGTCCTCACCGCCCTCCTTGAACTCCGTCCATTCCTTCTTGACCGTGTCGTAGCGCTCGGCGCCCAGGTCGTAACCCCACTCCTGCACCCCGCTGTCGCTGTGCTTGTCGCGGCCCCAAAACACCTTCAGGTCCCCGTCGTCGAAGTCCTCCGCGCGGAACGGCAGCTCGTACTCTTGGGCCCATCCGCGTGAAGCGGCCAGGAAACAAAGGGCTCCGAGGACGATCACGGGCTTCTTCAGCATTGCTCCTCCTCCACCGCGAGCGTGACGTCGATAGTCGAAAAGCGTGCCCTATTTCTACGCCCATCCGCCGCTGCTGCGCAAGCCGCCGCCGAAACCCCTTTCCCGATTGCTCTAATATCGAAGGAGTGGCCCACACCTTTCAGTTCCCGACCCTCATCCACTTCGGGCCGGGGGTCCGGTCCAGCATCGGCGCCCATCTCTCGTCGCAGGGACTGAAGCGGCCGTTGGTGGTGACGGATCGGGGCCTGGCCGCGCTGCCGATACTCGGCGGGATCGTGGACGGGCTGCGCGTCGCCGGCCTGGAAGCGGTGGTGTTCTCGGAGGTCGGCGGGAACCCGTCCAAGAGCCAGGTCAGCGCAGGCGTGGACGCGTTCAAGGCTCATTCCGCGGACTCCATCGTGGGTGTGGGCGGCGGCGCGGGCCTGGACGTGGCCAAGGCCGTCGCCCTCATGGCCGCGCACCCGGGCGATCTCTTCGATTACGAGGACGGTCTCGCCGAGCCGCGCAAGGTGGACGGCGCGCTGCCCTACTGGGTGGCCGTGCCCACCACCTCGGGCACGGGCAGCGAGGTGGGCCGCAGCGCGGTCATCTCCGACGACCTTACCCATATAAAGAAGATAGTCTTCTCGCCACGGCTGCTGGCGCCGGCCGTCTTCGCGGACCCGGAGCTGACCCTCGACCTGCCGGCCAAGGTCACCGCTGCGACGGGCATGGACGCCCTGACCCACTGCATCGAGGCCTACCTCGCGAAGGACTACCACCCGATCTGCGACGGGATCGCGCTCGAGGGTCTGCGCCTCGGGGCCCCGGCCCTCACGAAGTGCGTGGAGACGCCGAGAGACATCCGCGCCCGGGCGGACATGATGATGTCGTCCATGATGGGGGCCATCGCGTTCCAGAAGGGCCTGGGCCTCGTGCACTCGCTGGCCCACGCGCTGTCCACGCTGGCCGACCTGCACCACGGCTACGCCAACGGCCTCATGATCGACCACGGCCTGCCCTTCAACGTCCTGACCTCGGCGGACCGGTTCAAGGTGATGGCGCAGGTCGTGGGCCTGAAGCACGACAGCCCCCAGGCCTTCATGGACTGGCTGCGCGACCTCAAGGCGCGGGTCGGCATACCCGCCACCCTGGCCGAGGCCGGCGTGCCCCGTCAGATCGACAAGCTGTCCGACCTGGCGCTGCAGGACACCTGCCACCTCAACAACCCGCGACCCTGCACACGGGACGACTTCCGGCGGATCTACACGACAGCCTTCGGCTCATGAACGTCACGAACCCCGCCACGGGGAGGGTGATCGCCGAGGTGCCCGAGGACACGCCCGCCACCATCGCCGCCAGGTTCGAGGCCGCGCGCGCGGCGCAACCGGCATGGGCGCAGGTCCCGCTCGACGAGCGCTCGCGCCGGCTGCGGCGGTTCCGCGACCTTCTCCTCGACGGCAAGGAAGCCCTGGCGCGCCGGCTCACGTCCGAGGTGGGCAAGCCCATCCGCCAGTCCTGGGCCGAGCTGGACGCCATGCCGGCCCGCATCGACTTCTTCCTCGACAACGTCGGCCGCGTCATGGAGGGCGGGACGGTGCACGCGGACCGCGCCAAGGGGCTCGAGGAGAGGGTGGCCTACGAGCCGCTCGGCGTCGTGGCCAACATCTCGGCCTGGAACTACCCGTACTTCGTGGGGTCGAACGTCTTCGTGCCCGCGCTCCTGACCGGCAACGCGGTCCTCTACAAGCCGTCCGAGCTGGCCTCCCTCACCGGCCAGTCCATTGCCGAGCTCATGACCGAATCGAGCATCCCGAGGGACGTCTTCGCTCCCGTCTTCGGCGCAGGGCCGGTGGCCGCGCAGCTCCTGACCCATCCGCTGGACGGCGTGTTCTTCACCGGTTCCCACGCCACGGGCCGCAAGGTGGCGGAGGCCGCCGGGCGCGGCCTCATGCGCATGCAGCTCGAGCTGGGGGGAAAGGACCCCGTCTACGTCTGCGACGACGCGGACCTGGACCACGCCGCGCCCTCCGTCGCCGTCGGCGCCTTCTACAACACCGGGCAGAGCTGCTGCGCCGTCGAGCGTGTCTACGTCCACGAGCGGATCCATGACGCCTTCGTGGACGCCTTCCTGAAGGACG
>DAINRN010000010.1:0-17379 GCA_036741815.1 Acidobacteriota bacterium | reverse complement strand
TGTTGCTCCTCGAGAACGTGCGCTTCCATCCCGAAGAGGAGAAGAACGACGACGGCTTCGCCGCGCGCCTGATCGCCGACACTGGCTGCACCGTCTTCGTGAACGACGCCTTCGGGGCCGCCCACCGCGCCCACGCCTCCACGGAGGGCGTGTCGCGGCACGTCCAGACAAAGGTGGCGGGGCTGCTGATGGAGCGCGAGCTGCGCTACCTGGGCATGGCCCTCGAGGCCCCCGAGCGGCCCTTCGTCGCCGTGCTGGGCGGGGCCAAGGTGTCGGACAAGATCCAGGTCATCGAGAGCCTGCTGCCGCGGGTGGACTCCCTGCTGATCGGCGGCGGGATGGCCTACACGTTCTTCCGCGCCCAGGGGCTGGCCACCGGCAAGAGCCTCGTCGAGGAGGACAAGGTGGCCATGGCGAAGGAGCTCCTGGCCAAGGGGAAGGGCAAGATCCGCCTGCCCGCGGACCACGTGATCGCCGCGGCCTTCAAGGAGGACGCCGAGCACCGGACCGCCGGCGTCACGGAGATCCCGGAGGGCTGGATGGGCCTCGATATCGGCCCCATCACGCGCCTGGCCTTCGGCGAGGAGGTGCGCGGCGCGAAGATCGCCTTCTGGAACGGCCCCATGGGCGTCTTCGAGATGAAGCCCTTCGCGGAGGGGACGCTGGCCCTGGCCCGGGCCCTGGCCGACAGCAAGGGCACGACCATCGTGGGCGGAGGCGACAGCGTGGCCGCGGTCACGCAGATGGGCGTGGCCGACCGCATCGACCACGTGTCCACCGGCGGCGGCGCCTCGCTGGAGTTCCTGAGCGGCGAGCCGCTGCCCGGCGTGACCTGCCTGCAGGACGCGCCCTAGGCCGATGCGGCGTTACCTGATGGCGGGCAACTGGAAGATGCACAAGACGGTGCCGGAGGCCGTGGCGCTGGCCACCGCGATCCGGGCCGGCCTGGAGGCGAAGCCGCCCGACACGGACGTGGTCCTCTGCCCGCCGTTCACCGCCCTGCAGGCGGTGGGCCAGGTGCTGAAGGGGAGCCGCATCGCGCTCGGGGCGCAGAACATGCACTGGGAGCGCGAAGGCGCCTTCACGGGCGAGATCTCGCCCGTGATGCTGAAGGACGTCGGCTGCCAGTACGTGATCCTGGCCCACTCGGAGCGGCGGCAGATGTTCGGGGCCACCGACGAAGGCGCCAGCCGCAAGGCGCGGGCGGCCATGGACCACGGCCTGACCCCCCTCCTCTGCGTGGGGGAGACGCTCGCCGAGCGCGAGGCGTCGCGGACGATGGAGGTCGTCGGCCAGCAGGTGGAGAAGGTGCTGCGCCAGCTGACGCCGGACGAGGTGGCCCGGAGCGTGGTCGCCTACGAGCCGGTGTGGGCCATCGGCACCGGCCGCGCGGCCACGCCGCAGCAGGCGCAGGAGGTCCAGTCCTTCATCCGCAAGCGGGTGGCCGCATCGCACGGCGAGGCGCCCGCCGACGCCCTGCGCATCCTCTACGGGGGCAGCGTCAAGCCCGACAACATCGGCGCCCTCATGGCCCAGGGCGACATCGACGGCGCGCTGGTGGGCGGGGCCTGCCTGCGCGCCGACTCCTTCCTCGGCATCATCCACTTCCCCGCGGCCTGACGGCCGCGGTCCGCGTCAGCGCGGCGCGGACACCAGCGGGGTGTCGAAGGTGAACCCAGTGGCCGGCTCGACGGCGACCGCCTTGCCCGCAAGGGCGCCGTACCCGCCGGTCTGCGCCACGAGCACGGATCCGGATTGGCCCGCCAGCCCGGGAAGCGCCGCCGTGTTGATGACCGAGATCCCCTTCGCGTTGAGCGCGAGGGGCTCGGAGTGCAGGAGCGCGCCGCCGACACTGTAGAAGTCGATGCTGCCCGCGACGCTCACGTCCTTGAGGTTCTGGATGATCAGCACCGTGGTCTGGGTGGCGGAGTTGTTGAAGCGCGGCCCGGCGTAGGTCGTGTCGAAGAACTCGAACTCGTACTCGTCCGACGTCCCCAGGGCCGTCCCGTTGGTGCCGGTGACCCGCAGCAACGCGCCTGCCGTGGTCGAGGTGATCCATCGCACGGCCACGGCATGGCTGCCCCCTTCGAGCATCGAGGCGTCCTGCAGGACCACGCCTCCAGCATCGACCCTGTCGAGGCTGGCACAGAAGCCGGCCTGGCAAGGCGGACCACCCAGCGACGACCAGAAGAGGCTGCTGCCCGAGACACGCGCCTCGTAGGAGTGGCGGGCGCGGACGCGGACCTGGAACCAGTCCTGGTCGGCCGGGGAGCCCGTCGCCTCCAGGTCGTGGACCTGGCTGGCCCCGTGTGGGAGCTCGTTGGGGTTGCTGAACGGTCCGTCGTCGTTGCCGAGCGTGCCCAGGTCCCATCGGTCGTGGGACTTGGCCGGGCTCGCGGCGACCAGGAACACCAGGGAGCACAGGAGCGCGGCGCGGCGCATGAAGTACCTCCAAGGCGAGGGAGCGACACACTAACTCCCCCGCCCCGGAGATTCAAGGGTCGGACCGGGCTGCGGTCGGACCGGGCTGACGTTCTAGCTCTTGGACGCCATCAGCGTCTTCGCCTTGCCCCTCACGAATCCGTAGGTCGGGGAGAGGGCGTTGAAGTCCGCGGCGCGATTGGCCACGACCTGCGCCTTCTGCGTGTCGCCCTTGCCCTGTAGCGCCGTGGCCAGCAGGAACATCACGCGCGGGTCCTGCTGGTTGGCCTGCTCCAGCTCCGCCGCCGCCGTGGCGTAGCCCTTGTCCTCGAGAGCGATGCGCCCGGCCAGCTCGTGCTGCTGCCACATCTCGAACGGGATGCGCTTGGCCTGGACCGCCGCGGCGTACTCCTGGGCCTTGGCCTTGGCGCCGGCGACGTCCTTCTTCGCCAGGGTCACGCGCGCCACGTCGAAGAGGTGCTGGCGGCGGGTGGCTTCCTTGACCTCGGCGGGGACGTCGGCCGTGTCCATGGTGGCCACCTGGTCCTTGTAGCGGGCCAGGGCCTCGTCGGCGCGGCCCGCCTCGAGCAGGATGTCGCCGATCTGGTTCCAGTCGGCCGAGAGGGAGGCCTTGTCGCCCGAGGCCTTGGCGATGGCCGCCTCCTTCTCGATCTCCGCGATGGCCTTGTCGGTGGCGCCCTCGTGGACGTAGGACATGGCGCTCCAGAACAGGGCCTGCCGCTTCTCGCCGTCGTTGCGGGCGATGGCGGTCAGGCGTGCGAAGGCCTCGCGTGCCTTGTCGCCCTGGCCCATGAACATCCGGTTGTTGCCGATCCCGACCCAGGAGGCCACGAAGTTCTTGTCGATGGCCAGGGCCTTCTCGTAGTTCTGGATCGAGTCCTCGAACCGGCCCATCTTCATGAGGAGCTCCGCGTACGAGTCGTAGGGATTCGGGTCGCCGGGGATGAGCTCGATGTACTTCTTGAAGGCCTTCTCCGCCTCCGGGTACTTGTAGAGGAACCGGTAGGCGTAGCCCATCTGGTTGTACGGCTGCGAGAACGACGGGGTGATGGCGATGGCCTTCTCGTACTCGGCCACCGCCGCGGCGTATTCCTGCCGCCCGAAGTAGTAACCGCCGAGGAGGTTGTGCGCCCGCTCGTCCTTCGGGAAGGCCGCGACGAGCTTGGTGAGGCTCTCCCGCTGCCGCGTCACGTCGCCCTTGGCGCCGGCGTCCACGCCGGAGATGAGCAGCCGCTCCCCCTCCGAGACCTTCGCGGACAGCGCCACGGCCTGGCCCAGGGAGTCGAAGAACTCCTTGGCGGTGCCGGCGGTGTTGGCGAGGCCGAGATGGGCGAGGGCGAAGGTCTTGTCCTGTTCCGCGGCCTGCATGAACAGGACGCGCGCGTCGGTGGCGCGCAGCTTCTCCGCCAGGTCCCGGCCCTTGACGTAGAGCTGGCGCGCATCCTCCGACGTCGTGGTGATGGGGATCTTGTCCTTCGAGGCCGTGTTCGCGGCCACGGCCAGGCCGGGCACGGCGAGCGCGGCCACCGCCGCGAGCGCCATTCGCATTGCGTGTGTCGTACTCCTCATTGTTTTCCTCCTTAGCGTCACCTGCGATTGTTCGCGCGCCGGTGCGTGTTTGTCGAGGACCGTGTGTGTAAAAAGACGCAATCGGCGGAAGGATCAAACGGCTGGATTGATAGAGCGGCCGCGACCAGCCGCCGGGCCGATCAGGGAGCGGCCCTGGCCAGGTGGGACAGGCTGAAGCGCAGCTGGTCCGGCAGGTGCGCCGCCCAGTACTGCCACGTGTGGCCGCCCGGGCCCTCGTGGTACTCGTAGGGCACGTCGATCTCGCGGAAGAAGGCCCGCAACCGGGCGTTCGAGTCGTAGAGGAAGTCGTCCACGCCGCAGTCGAGATACAGGGCGGGCCCCGGCCACTCCGGGCCCGCGCGGCGGAGGGCGAGGGCCAGCTCCATGAGGTCGTTCTCGACCCGCCGGCGGTTGGCCTCCGCTCCCGTGCCGAACATCTCGAAGTCCTCGCGACCCCAGTCCTCGCGCGTGAAGCGCACGGCGCCGGAATGGCTGGCGGCGCTGACGAAGAGGTCCGGATGGCGGAGCGCCAGCTTGAGGGCGCCGTACCCGCCCATGGAGAGCCCCGCCACGGCGCGGCCCTCGCGGGAGGCGAGCGTGCGGTAGGTGCCGTCCACGTGGGGGATGAGGTCGCGCACGATCTGCCCCTCGTACCCGTGGCGGCCGTCCGCCCAGTCGATGTACCAGCCGTCGTCGCCGTCGGGCATGACGATGATGAGCGGCGTGGCGCCCACCGCCTCGCGCAGCAGGGTCCGCCTGGCCCAATCCGTGTGGTCGCCGCTCTTGCCGTGCAGCAGGTAGAGCACGGGGTAGCGTCGCGGCCCGCCCGCGGCGTATCCGACGGGCAGCAGCACCGTGTAGGCGCGGTCCTCGCCGAGCGCGTCGCTCCGGAAGCGGCGCTCCTCGACGCGGGGCAGCTCGGTCTCCTGCGGCCGGCCGGCGGGCGCGCCGGCCAGGACGGCGGCCAGGGCCCCGGCCAGGATCGGGGTGCGGGCGCCGCTTTGCAGCCTCATCGCTTTCTGCCTATACTCGTAGCTTTGCGGCGGGTCGCGATCCGCCGCCGGAGAGGACTCCTTCGATGGCCATCGCCTACTATGTCGTCGTCGGCCTGCACATCATGGCCTGCCTGTTCCTGATCGGCGTCGTGCTCCTCCAGCAGGGCAAGAACCAGGACCTGGCCAGCGCCTTCGGCGGCGGCGGGACGCAGACCGCCTTCGGCCCCCGCGGGTCGGCCAACGTCCTGTCCAGGGCCACCACCATCCTGGCGGGCGTCTTCATGATCACGAGCCTGGCCCTCTCGATGCTGCGGCCGAAGAGCAGCTCGTTCCTCGACCAGGTGCAGACCCCGGCAGCCTCGCCCGCTCCGGTGGCCAGCGCCCTTCCCGCCCCGGGCGCGGCCCCGGCCACCACGCCCGCCGCACCAGCGGCCGGATCTCCGGCCCCGGCGGCGCCGGCCTCCCCCGCCGGCCGCTAGCCGTCAGCTCGCCGGCGGCGCACCGGGGGTGATCGAAAAAGGCTCCCGCAGCTCGAGCGCCTTCCCCGCGATCTCGTCCTTCAGCGTCAAGACCATCTCGTAGTCGCCGGGCGTGTGGTCCACGAGCCGGGTGCCGACCAGTCGCATGAGGCGGCCCAGCGACGTGGGCTGGATCGGCGTGGGCTCCACGTGGGTGACCACGGTGCCGTCTGGGCGGCGGATATCGTAGCCCGCCGTGACCCGGGGCATCCCCGAGGCCTTGTCCTTCGCCGCGCCGTAGACCTCGAACTGCGCGAGCAGCATGGACCCCGTGGGGAAATCCCGCCGCGCCAGCATCGTGGGCTGCGGGGTCTTCTCCCCGGTGGGCGCAGGCTGCATGGTGTCGCTCAGGATGGGGGTGGAGACGCGTAACGGCCCCAGGGGCGGGACCTCGAACTCGTGGACCAGCGTCCCGATGCGTCCGCTGTTCTTGTCCCGCACCACGATCTTCGCCTGGTACCCGCCGGGGGCCAGCTCGAAGTCGCGCGACATCGGGTACCACACGATCTTCTCGCGGGTGGCGGGCAGCAGCTTCATGTCCACTTGCTGGTCGTACCGGTAGTACTCGCCGCTCTCGCGGTGGGCGGCCACCAGCAGGAACTCCAGGGTGTCCAGGAAGCGGCCGCCCTCCTCGTGGAACGCGAACTCGCGCACGTCGGTATCGATCACGACCACCACGTTGGCCTTGCCCAGGATGGTCTCGTCGAGGACGTACGCCGTCATGCGCAAGGGGATGTCCCCCGCGTCGTAGGGCGAGTCGAGGGCGGCCTGGATGGCGGGGTCCGGCGCCCCCGGCTTGGCGGCCAGGGCGCTGCGCCCCTCGAGCGGCGCGTAGTAGCCCTTGCGCGCCCGGATCTGGTAGCCCTTCCCGCTCGGGACCTTGACCTGGATCTTCCGGAAGCGCCCGTCGCGGCGGGTGTTGGTGGGGTTGTACCCCAGCAGGTAATAAGCCTGGGACTCGTCGGCGATCCGGCGTATGCCGGCGGCGAGGTCGTTGGTGTTCTTGACCGAGAAGCCGCCGCTGTCCGAGGCCAGCGACTCCGAGCCCTCCGAGGCCTCGATGCTCTCGCTGAAGGCGGCCCCGATGTCCTGCTCGTCGACCATGGAGCCGAACTGCGCGGTCATGGTGAGGGGCATGCCCTCGAGGCCGCGCGTGTCGAGGAAGTAGATGGCGGCGTTGCTGCGCCGCGAGGCCTGCACGACCATCTTGAACTCGTCCATGTTGGGGTCGTAGATGAACCCTTCGGAGACGAGGACCACCGACTTGCGGCCCTTGGTCCCGCGCAGGGAGCTCAGCACGCGCTCCATGACCTCGAGCGTGATCCGGTTCCTGGCGCTGGCCTGGTAATACACCTCGGTGGCACGCGCGGAGATGAAGGGGTTGGGCTCGATGCCGGCGGCGCTGGGGCTGCGGCTGGTGGAGCCTGCCAGGTTGACGCCGTAGGCGTCGTAGCGCCGCGCGACGCGGGCGATCACCTGGGGGTCGCGATAGACGTTGATGCGCATGGCCTCGTAGTCGGTCATGCGCTCGGGCGAGGTGTCCGGGATGAAGCGGCCGTCCAGGCGCTTCAACAGCGTGATGAGCTCCTCGCGGCCCGCCTCCATGCGGGTGGTCCACCACGCCCCGCCGCCGGTGGCCACCAGGCTGACCCGGTCCCCTTCCCGCACCCCCTTGGTCAGGAACTCGGTGACCGCGACCTTGGCCCGGCGGGCCTGGCCCGGCGTGAGGTGGATGTCGTCGAAGACCACCACAAAGGTGCGCCCGCTCTGCACCTCGCGCGCCGTGTTCGTGGAGACGCGGGGCCGCGCGGCGGGGACCGCGGAGGCGGCGGCCGGGACCTGGATGGCCTCGAAGCTGGCGATGGCCTGCGCGTCGCCGTCCTCGGTGAGGACGAAGGCCTCCCGTCCCAGGCCGGAGATGGGGACACCCTTCTTGTCCGTCACCACGACGTCCACCGTCACCTGCTCGACCTGCGCGGGGAAGGACGGGCTCTCACCCGCCTCGGGGGGCGCCTCCGGCGGCGGGGCCGGGCTGGCCGGGGGCTCCGGCGAGGGGCTGGGCGGGGCGGGCGAGCCCGGCGGGGTCTGGGTCTGGGATGCCGAGGGCACGGCGAGCGCGAGCGGAAAAACTGCGACGGCCAGGATGACGACGGGCGATGCCTTCATATCGCCCTTGGATGCCACACCGCCGGACAAAAGTCCAACGGCCAGCCAAAGGTCCCTTCCGCGCCCGCTCGTGGGTTGCCCTTGACAGCGGCGGCGCCGTGCGATCTGATGGGCGCGGTCACCCTTCCAATGCGAGCGGCGCCATTCTAGAAGTCCAAGATCCTTCCCTGCTCCTGCTCCACGAGGACGTGGGCGAGAGCTACGACGCGGTGACGCGCAGTGCCGCCGCCGCCGTGGGCGCGGAGTCCTGCCAGCTCACGCTCTACGACGAGGAGACCGGCGAGCTCATCGCCCGCCGCCCGCGCTACGACGCCCCCGGCCAGCGGGTGCCGCAGTACCGGTTCCGGCTCGACACCAGCCCGGCCTCGGCCCTCGTCCTGCGCACCGGCCAGCCCCACATCTCGAACGACGCCGCCAACGATCCGCTCTACGACCCGTCGATCAAGGAGCGCGGCGTGCGCTCCGTGCTGACCGTCCCCGTGCGGCGGGGGCCGCGGATCCTGGGCTTCTTGTACGCGCTCAACAAGCCTGGCGGCTTCCACGAGGAGGACGTGCGGACGCTCTCCGCGCTGGCGGGGGCGGCCGCCGTGACCCTGGAGAACATCCGCCTCTACGCCCGCGAGCGGGACCGGCGCGTTCTCTCCGACAGCCTGCGGGAGGTGTCGCGCACGCTCATCGGCAGCTACACCGAGCACGCCGCGCTCTCCACCGTCCTCGACCAGATGTGGCGCGTGGTGCGCTACCAGGCGGCGGCGGCGGTCATGCTCGAGGGCGACCGCCTCCGGGTCGCCGCCTCGCGGGGCGGGGACGCGGACGTCGAGCTCCCCTACGCCGAGGCGGGGACCCTGCGGCGCGTCTTCGAGAGCAGGCGCATCGAGCTCCTGGCCGACGCCGAGGAGCAGCTGCCGCGCCTCGGGATCCGCGGGACCCTTGGGACCACGCTGGCCGCGCCCATGGTCGCGGAGGGCGAGACGGCGGGGGCGCTGGTGGTGGTCTTCGAGCCCGACCTCGCGCCCGCCTTCCGGGACGGGCAGCTGGTCATGGCCTTCGCCGATCACGCCGCCCTCTTCCTGGAGGCGGGACAGGTCCTGCGCCGCGAGCGGCAGGCCCGGGCGCGGGCGGCGGTGCTGAGCCGGATCACGCGCATGGCCGCCTCACGCCACGAGCCCGAGTCCCTGCTGCAGGCGGTGGCCCCCGAGTTCCTGACGCTCTCCGGCGCCGACCGCGCCGTCATCTACGTGAGGCCGCCGCACGGCGACGTCTTGCTGCCGGTGGCCGACGCGGGGACCGCGCCGGACGAGGAAGGGCGCGTGCGCGCGCTCCGCCTGGACCTCGCCCCCGGCCCGCTCCAGGCGCTCCTGGAGAAGCCCCAGGCAATCATGTTCCACGAGGACCGGCACCCCGTGCCGGCCTCGATCAACCCCTTCGACGGCGCGCACGCGATGCTGGTGATCCCGCTGGCCGTGGAAGGCAAGCTCCTGGGAGCGGTGGTCCTGACGTGCCTGGCGCGCACGCGGGCCTGCGACCTCGGCCAGCTGGAGTTCCTGCAGGACGTGGCGCAGCAGGTGGCCCTGGGCATGGAGAACGCCCGGCTCTTCTCCGCCCTGTCCCAGATGGCGTCCACGGACGAGCTGACGCGCCTGGCCAACCGGCGCCGCTTCACCGAGTCGCTGCGCATGGAGATGGCGCGCATGCGCCGGTCGGAGTCCCCGCTCTCGCTGATCATGGCCGACGCCGACCACCTGAAGGCCATCAACGACGCCCACGGCCATCCCGCGGGCGACGCCGCCATCCGCCACGTGGCGGACGCCATCCGCAAGGGCGGCCGGGAGACGGACATGGCGGCCCGCCTGGGCGGCGAGGAGTTCGCGCTCCTCCTGCCCGGCACCGACGCCGTGGGCGCGGTGAAGGCCGCGGAGCGGATCCGCAAGGCGCTGGCCTCCTCCGCCATCCCCACCGTGGGCACGGTCACGGTCTCGATGGGGGTGGCCACCGCGCCCGAGGACGCGGCGGCCGAGGAAGAGCTGGTCCGCGTCGCCGACGCGCGGCTCTACGCGGCCAAGGCGCGGGGGCGCAACCAGGTGTGCGCCATGGTCCCCGTCGAGACGCCTTCGGGCCCCGGCAACGGCCGCCACGGCGCGGACGACTGAGCCGCTACTCCACCTTCACCAGGACGTCCCCGCCCTCGACTTTGACGGGATAGGTCTCGATCTTCAACACCGGGTTGGAGGCGTTCTCGCCCGTGGTGACGTCCCAGGTCCACGCGTGCCAGGGGCACATCACGATCGGACCGTCCAGCATCCCCTGCCCCAGCGGCCCGCCGCGGTGGAGGCACGTCCACGTTGAACAGGGCCACGGGCTTCCCGCCCACGAGGACCTCGCGCGCAGTCCCGGGCGGCACCTCCGCCACCGCGGCCGCCTTGACGAACTCGCCCATCTCAGTGGAGCTGGTCCTTGAAGACGAGACCGTCCTTCATCACGAAGGCCACGCGGCCCAGCTCGGCGACGTCCTGCAGCGGGTCGCCGCGCACGGCCACGATGTCCGCGTAGGCACCGGGCGCGATCACGCCGAGCTCCCCGGCCTTGCCCAGCATCTCCGCCGCGGCAGTGGTGGCCGAGCGGATGGCCGCCATGGGCGACATCCCGAGCTCCACCATGCGGCCGAACTCCTGGGCCATGGGCTCGGTCCACGGGAACCCGCCCGCGTCGGTGCCGAAGGCGATCTTGACGCCCGCCTTCAGGGCCCTCTGGAACGAAGGGCCGTGCACCTCCACGCGCTTGCGGTCCTTGCGGCCTTCGGGCGTGTTCTCCGGCCGCCAGTCGTAGTAATAGACGGCGACCGTCGGGCAATACCAGGTCCCCTGCTTCGCCATCTGCGCGACGGCGGCGTCGTCCAGATCCAGGCCGTGCTCGATGGAGTCGCACCCGCCGTCGAGGGCGCGCCGCAGCCCCGGGCCGTTGTAGGCGTGGCAGGCCACCTTCCTCCCCCACCCATGGGCCTCGTCCACGATGGCCTTCAGCTCCTCCAGGGTGAGCGTGGGCTGCGAGACGAGCGCGCCCTTCTCGTCCACCCACGACCGGTGGGTCATGTAGACCTTGATCCAGTCGGCGCCATTCTCCAGCTGCTGCCGCGCGGCCTTGCGCGCCTCGACCGGCCCGTCCACGATCTGCACGCCCTTGGGCACCACGATCTCCGGCGCGTAGCCCTCGAGGGCGTAGCCGCCGGTGCTGGAGATCCCGAGGGTGGAGGCGAAGATCCGTGGCCCGGGAAGGTGGCCCTCGTCGATCGCCTGCTTGAGGCCGACGTCGCCGTATCCCCCGCCTTCCGTCTCCACGTCGCGGATGGCCGTGAAGCCCTGCTCCAGCGCCCGCCGCGCCGCCACCGTGGCGCGCGCCGCGCGGTAGGCGATGCCCCGCTTCAGGAGCTGGCCGTCGTAGCCTCCCTCGGCCGCTTCCTGGCCCTGGAGGAAGAGGTGCGTGTGGGAATCGATGAGGCCGGGGAGGACGGTGGCCTGCGACAGGTCGATGGTCCGGGCCCCTTCCGGGGCCTGGAACGTGCCCGCGGGGCCCACGCTCTCGATGCGACGGCCGCTGACCACGATGACCTGGTCGCGCTGGGCGGCGCCGGACCGGCCGTCGATGAGCGTGCCCACGCGGATCACGGTGACCGTATCGTCGGCTCGGACCAGCGCCGCCGCGGCCAGCACCGCCAACGCCAACGACGAGGTGCGGGTCTTCATGCCCTTGTCCTCCGGGCCGCTATCCTATCGTGGATGCCCGGAGGACAAGGGCGCGGGCTCAGGGCGTGGCGGTGCCGTCGAAGTAGGTGCCCGCCTTCTCCCACACCAGCATGCCGACCTGCCGGCCCAGGGCGCGCGCGTTGAGGTCGCCGCTCTGGAAGTGGATCCCGCCGAGGAGCCGCCGAAAGTGTCGCTGCCCGCCACCGACTTGAGGATCTCCGCCGAGGCCGCGCTGAACGTGCTGTGCCCCGAGACGTACTCGGCGAAGGGCGGGGTCGGAATGTATGACTGGAAGGTCTCGCCGGGGATCAGCTGGGTGCCTTGATAGGGGCCGGCCCAGGCGTGCACCTTCTTGCCCGCCTTGAGGAAGCGGACGGCCGTGATCGGGCGTACGTAGTCGTAGAACCGCTTGCACTCCCACACCGCAATGCTCGAGTCGAGCAGCGCGTTGCCCAGCGCGAAGAACATCTTCACGTCCTGGTCGAGGGAATGCGCGTCGCGCTCCGAGACGAACTGCGACCTGCGTCGGGAAGAGGTCCACAAGCGACCGATAGGCGGCGTAGCTCGTGGCCCGCTCCTTGTTGGCGAGCGTGTGCTCGATCTCGGGACGCCGCAGGGTGCCGCCGAACTGCGTGCCCACGGCCACCGGGTCGTAGACCGCCCACCCGTCGTACATGGACGTGTGCACGATGGCCAGCGCGCGCGCCGTGAACATGGGCGCGAAGCCGGTGTTGCGAACGGCCTGGAGCAGGGCGTCGTTCCAGCGGACGGCCACGTTGGGCTGCGCCGCGGCCTGGCTTGTGGCGACGAGACTGGCGAGCGCGCCACACAACGAGGATGGTCCGCCGGCCGGCGGTACGAGGATCGGTGTTCATGGATGCCTCGGGAGGGTGGAGGCGATCGGTCACGGGCCCGCGGCATCCGCTGCCCTGGAGAAAAACAGCGTACCGCAACCGGGCCGCCGGCGGCGTGTGAGCGAGGTCACCCCGCGATCGGCCGTTACTTTCGCGGCTCCTTCGAAACCCTCTTGACAGGATTCGGTCTGGGCTGTATAGTTCACCAATGAACGAACCGCCCTTCGTCGCGCTGGCCGAGATCCTCGGGACGCTCCACGCTGTGGAGGCCCGCTTCGAGGCCGCGCTCGAGCCGACGGGTCTTTCGCTCGCGAAGTTCAAGGCATTGCATACGCTCGTGACCGCGCGTGAGCCGATGCCGCTGCGGACGCTGGCCGAGCACTGCGCCTGCGTCCGCTCGAACATCACGCAGCTCGTCGACAGGTTGGAGGCCGACAAGCTCGTGGTGCGCGCGGACGACCCGGATGACCGCCGCTCGATCCGGGCGGAGCTGACCGCCGAGGGCCGCGCTCGCTACAAGGTTGCCTTCCGTGCTTTGCAGGCGGCCGAAAGCGATGTCCTGGGCCAGATCCCCAAAGGACAGAGGGACTTGCTGGTCGAGATGCTGCGTTCCCTGCGCGCCGGCGCGGGGGTCGAGGAGCCCGCCCGGTGACATTTTTTTGCGGATCATAGTTCAGGGCTGCATCGTCTAGTCGCGTAAGGAAGTCACGAACATGTCACCGGACGCCGCTTCGATGTCGATTGGGACGGTCGACGTTCGTCTATCCGATGAGCGCGAAGGAGTGACCCCATGACCAAGAGAATGATCACGATGCTGGCGGTGGTAGGCGCGGTGATCGCCGCGCTCGGCGCCCTGAAGTTCCACCAGATCCAGGTGGCCATTGCCGAGGCCTCGTCCTTCCAGCCGCCGCCGGAGGCGGTCACCACCGTGGTCGCGAAGCGCGAGGCGTGGCCGGACACCCTGCAGGCCATCGGCAGCGTGGCCGCCGTCCAGGGCGTCACCGTGGCCGCGGACATGCCCGGCCTCGTGGACCACATCGCCATCGACTCCGGCCGCATGGTGCGGGCGGGCGAGGTGCTGGTGCAGCTCGATACGCGCCAGGAGAAGGCGCAGATGGCGGCGGCGCTGGCCCAGCTCGACCTGGACCGGCTCAACCTCGAGCGGGCCCGCGGCCTGGCCGACGAGGGGATCGTCTCCCGCCAGGACTACGACCGCGCCTCGGCCGAGCACAAGCAGGCGGAGGCGAGGGTCGGAGAGATCCGCGCCGCCATCGAGCGCAAGACCATCCGCGCGCCGTTCTCCGGGATGCTGGGGATCCGGCAGGTCAACCTCGGGCAGTACCTCGCGGGCGGCGATCCGGTGGTGCCGCTGCAGTCGCTGGACCCGATCTTCGTGAACTTCAACGTCCCCCAGCAGGAAGTGGGCCGGCTGAGCGTCGGGGGCGAGGTGCAGGCTGCGGTCGAGGGTACGAAGACGCCGTTCACCGGGCGCATCACCGCCGTCAACTCGGTGGTGGACGAGGCCACGCGCAACGTCCAGGTCCAGGCCACCTTCGCGAACCCGCAGGGCAAGCTCCGGCCGGGCATGTTCGTGGAGACCAAGGTGGTGCGGGGCGGGAGCCGCGATGTCGTGACGCTGCCCGCCTCCGCCATCAACTACGCGCCCTACGGCGACTCCGTCTTCATCGTGGAGCAGGTCAAGGGCCAGAACGGGCAGACCTACCGCGGCGCGCGCCAGCAGGTCGTCAAGCTGGGCGGCGCCCTTGGCGACCAGATCGCGGTCCTCTCCGGGCTGGAGCCGGGGGCCGAGGTCGTGAGCTCCGGCGTCTTCAAGCTCAGGAACGGCGCGGCCGTCCATATCGAGAACGCGGTCCAGCCGGCCAACGACCCGGCTCCCAAGCCGGAAGACAACTGACGGCGCCGGGAGTTACCCATGAAGTTCACAGACCTCTTCATCAAGCGGCCGGTGCTGGCCATCGTCGTCAACCTGGTGATCCTCATCGCCGGGCTGCAGGCCATCCGCTCGCTCAGCGTGCGGCAGTACCCGCGCAGCGACATCGCCGTCATCCGGGTGAGCACCGCCTACATCGGTGCCAACGCCGACCTCGTGCGGGGCTTCATCACCACCCCGCTGGAGCGCGTGATCGCCAGCGCGGACGGCATCGACTTCATGGAGTCGTCCAGCGCCCAGTCCCTGAGCACCATCACCGTCCACCTGAAGCTGAACTACGACACCAACGCGGCCCTCACCCAGATCCAGGCCAAGGTGGCGCAGGTGCGCAACGACCTGCCGCCGGAGGCGGAGGCGCCGGTCATCGAGCTGGAGACCGCGGACAACCAGTTCGCGGCCATCTACCTCGGGTTCTCCTCGAGCGAGCTCGACCAGAACCAGATCACGGACTACCTGACTCGAGTCGTGCAGCCGAAGCTCTCCGCCATCAGCGGGGTGCAGCGCGCCGACATCCTGGGCGACCGCACGTTCGCCATGCGCATCTGGCTCAAGACCGACAAGATGGCGGCCCTGGAGATCTCGCCCTCGCAGGTGCGCGAGGCCCTGGCCCGCAACAACTACCTCTCCGCCCTGGGCAAGACCAAGGGATCCATGGTCTCCGTGAACCTGGTCGCCAATACCGACCTCTCCACGCCCGAGGAGTTCCGCCAGCTCGTGGTCAAGGAGTCGAAGGGCTCCGTGGTGCGCCTCGGCGAGATCGCCGACATCGTGCTCGGCGCGGAGAACTACGACGAGGACGTCCGCTTCAACGGCCAGACCGCCACCTTCATGGGCGTCTGGGTGCTGCCCACCGCCAACTCCCTCGACGTCATCAAGAAGGTGCGCGAGGCGATGCCGGGGATCCAGGCCCAGCTGCCGGCCGGCATGAAGGCCGGAATCCCCTACGACTCCACGGCGTACATCCAGGACGCCATCGACGAGGTCGTGAAGACGCTCAGCGAGACGCTGCTCATCGTGATCGTGGTCATCTTCCTCTTCCTGGGCTCGGCGCGCGCGGTGCTCATTCCCGTGGTGGCCATCCCCATCTCGCTGGTGGGGGCGGTGTTCCTGATGGCGGCAGCGGGCTTCACCATCAACCTCCTGACCCTGCTGGCCATCGTGCTCTCGGTCGGGCTGGTGGTGGACGACGCCATCGTCATGCTGGAGAACGTCGAGCGCCACCTGCACGAGGGCAAGCCCCCCCTCCGGGCGGCCATCGACGCGGCGCGGGAGCTGGTCGGACCCATCATCGCCATGACCATCACCCTGGCCGCCGTCTACACCCCGGTGGGCATCCAGGGCGGCCTGACGGGAGCGCTCTTCCGCGAGTTCGCGTTCACCCTCGCGGGCGCGGTGATCATCTCCGGCGTGGTGGCACTCACGCTGTCGCCCATGATGGGCTCGCGGCTGCTCCGCCAGGGCGACACCGAGAAGGGCTTCGCCGGGATGATCAACCGGCACTTCGAGGTCGTGCGCCGGCTGTACACGCGGGGGCTGTCCTGGACCCTGCGGGACCGCCCGGTGGTCCTCGCGCTGTGGGTCATCGTGGTGGTCCTGGCCGTGCCCTTCTACATGTTCTCGCAGAAGGAGCTGGCGCCCGCCGAGGACCAGGGAGTGGTCTTCGGGATCCTGCAGGCCTCGGCCAACTCCACGCTGGATCAGACCAAGCTGTACGCGACCAAGGTCCACGACGTCTACCGGTCGTTCCCCGAGAGCGACAGCATCTTCCAGATCATCGGTCCCACCGGGGGCTTCGGGGGAATGGTCACCAAGCCCTGGAGCGAGCGGAAGAAGACCACCGAGCAGCTCCTCGTCGAGTCGATGGAGCCCCTCTCGAAGATCGCCGGGCTGCGCGTGATCCCGCTGACGCCGGCTCCCCTTCCCGGCGGCGGCGACTTCCCGGTGGACTTCGTGATCTCCGCCACCGCGGAACCGCAGCAGCTCAGCGACCTGGCGAACCAGCTGGTGGCGAAGGCGTTCGCCAGCGGCCTGTTCATTTTCGCGGACGCCGACCTGAAGTTCGACCAGCCCCAGGCCAAGGTCGTCTTCAACCGCGACAAGGTGCGCTCGCTGGGCGTGGACCTGAGCCAGGCCGGCCAGGACCTCTCCACGCTGCTGGGCGGGGACTACGTCAACCGCTTCAGCATCCAGGGCCGCAGCTACAAGGTCATCCCGCAGGCGAAGCGCAGCGAGCGCCTCACGCCTGACCAGCTCGCGCAGGTCTACGTGACGGGGCCCGCGGGCCGGCTGGTGCCGCTCTCGACCTTCGCCAGCCTGGAGACCTCGACCGAGCCGCGCGAGCTGAAGCGGTTCCAGCAGCTGAACGCGGTGCGCATCCAGGGCGTGATCCCGCCGCCCGTCTCCCTCGACGCGGCCCTGACGTTCCTGGAGACGGAGGCCCGCGCCATCCTTCCCCAGGGCTTCACCATCGACTACACCGGCGAGTCCCGCCAGCTCCGCACCGAGGGCAGCAAGTTCCTGGGGACGTTCCTGCTCTCGGCCATCCTCATTTATCTCGTGCTGGCCGCGCAGTTCGAGAGCTTCCGAGACCCTTTCATCATCCTGGCCGGCTCGGTACCGCTGGCCGTCTCGGGAGCTCTCCTCTTCTCGTTCCTGGGCCTGACCACGCTCAACATCTACAGCCAGGTCGGGCTGATCACGCTCGTGGGCCTCATCACCAAGCATGGAATCCTGATCGTGGAGTTCGCGAACCACCTGCAGGAGCAGGGGGCGGACAAGCTCCACGCCATCGTGGAAGCGGCGGGCACGCGGCTGCGGCCGATCCTCATGACCACCGCGGCCACCGTGGTCGGCCACTTCCCGCTCGTGCTGGCCACGGGCCCTGGCGCCGGCGCGCGCAACAGCATCGGCATCATGCTCGTGACGGGCATGATCATCGGGACCTTCTTCACGCTATTCGTGGTGCCGTCGATCTACGTGCTGGTGGCGCGGACGCGGACCGCGGCCGTCCCGGCGGAGATGCCGGAGACGCAGCACGCGCCCACCCTCGAGCCCGTGGTCTCCTGAGCCGAGAGCGGGCCGGTCAGGTCCTCATGCGACGGTAGGGGACGCCGGGCCGGGATCGTCGTCCGCGCCGAAGCAGGT
>DAINRN010000009.1:16244-18420 GCA_036741815.1 Acidobacteriota bacterium | reverse complement strand
AACGGCGGCCACGAGGCGGGCGGGCACCCCTGGGCGGAGGTCACCACCACCCGCGACGCCTCCGCGGAAGGGGCGTCCTTCTTCGTGGACCACCCCCTGGGTGTGGGCGAGGTGGTCCGCCTCCAGCTCCTGCCGCCGCTGCCCGAGATGTTGGGGCCGTGCGAGCTCACGCAGCCCTCGCGAGCCGTGTACGCGATCGTGCGCAGCACCACCCTCGGCTCCGGCGGCCGGCGCGTGGGCGTGAAGTTCTTCGAGGACGTGGACGGGCTCATGCCGCCGGCGGCCCCCGCCCCGCCGCTGGGTACCGCGGACCGCCGCGGGCGCGAGCGCTACCTGACCTCCGTGCACTTCGTGGTGCAGCGGATAGACGAGTACGGGGTGGTGCTGGTCGAGGCCCTCACGGTGGCGGAGAACATCAGCCGGGGAGGCGCCCAACTGCTGGCCCCCATCCGGGTCGCGCGCGGCGACACGCTGTTGCTCCACGAGGCCGGGGGCAGCTTCGAGTCGCGCGCCGAGGTGCGCAACGCGCTCGTGGACGAGGACGGCCTGCGGCGGCTCAACGTGATGTTCCTCGACGGCCGCAGCCCCGGCCACCTGTTCCCGCCGACGCCCTGAGCCGGACCTCGCGGCCTGCCTGGACCGGCGCGCTGATAGAATCGGCGTGAGGAGCGGATCGAGATGGAGAGCGCCACGTTCGCGGCCGGCTGTTTCTGGGGAGTCGAGGACGCCTTCCGCCAGGTCAAGGGCGTGACGGACGCGGCCGCGGGGTACACGGGCGGCACGCGGCAGAGCCCGAGCTACGAGGACGTGTGCAGCGACGCCACCGGCCATGCCGAGGCCGTGCAGGTGGAGTTCGACCCCGAGCAGGTCTCCTACGACGACCTGCTCTCGGTCTTCTGGCGCATCCACGACCCCACCACGCCGAATCGGCAGGGGCCCGACGTGGGCAGCCAGTACCGATCGGCCGTCTTCTTCCACACGCCGGAGCAGGAGAAGGCGGCCCGTGACTCCAAGGCGAAGCAGGAGGCCAGCGGTCGCTTCCGCAAGCCCGTCGTCACCGAGATCACGCCCGCCTCCCGCTTCTGGCGCGCCGAGGAGTACCACCAGCGCTACAACGAGAGGCACGGGCGGAGCTGCCGCATCCCCTGAAGATCCTGCACCTGAGCGACCGCCTCACCGACCGGGGCGGCGCGCACTGGCACCTCGTCGGGGTGATGCGCGCGCAGCACGAGGAGGGCCATGAGGTCCGTCTGGCCGTGGGAGCTCATGAAGGCCATGTCCCGCCTCCATGCCCGGTCGAAATCGTTCCCGGCCTCGCGTCGCGAGACCGGTCCGACGCCGCCGAGCTGGACGCGGTCGCGTCCGCCTTCGCGCCCGACGTGATCCACGTCCACACGGTCGTGAACCCGGCCGTCCTGGAATGGGCGGCGGCGCGCGGCGCGGTGATCACGGTGCAGGACCACCGGTACTTCTGTCCGACACGGGGAAAGTGGACGGCGGCGGGGCGCGTCTGCGGCGAGCCGATGTCGCCCGGCGCGTGCGCGGCGTGCTTCGACGACGAGGCGTATTTCCACGACGTCTACGCCCTCACAGCTGCGCGGCTCGACGCGGTCCGCCGGATGCGGACGACGATCGTGCTCTCCCACTACATGCAGGCGGAGCTACGGGCCGCGGGCGTGCCCGAGGAGCGGATCGCGGTGGTGCCGCCGTTCGTCCACGGCCTCGACCTCGAAGCGCAGGCGGACGGACCTCCCTGCGTCCTCTTCGTCGGCCGGCTCTCGCCCACGAAGGGGCCGATCGAGGCCGCCGAGGCGTGGCGGCTGTCGGGCCTCGACCTGCCGATGGTCGTGGCCGGCGCCGGCGCCATGCGCCAGGGCCTCGAGAAGCGCGGGGCCGAGGTGCTGGGTTGGCTCGACCACGGCCGGCTCTCCGCGGTCTACAAGAGGGCGCGGGTCATGGTCATGCCTTCGCGGTGGCAGGAGCCGTTCGGGATCGCCGGCCTCGAGGCGCTGACCATGGGCACGCCCGTGGTGGCGTGGGAGAGCGGGGGAGTGAGCGAATGGCATCCCGGCGAAGGCGTGGTGCCGTGGGGTGACGTCGCGGCCCTGGCCATCGCGCTGCGCGGGGCGGTCGCGCGCCGGGCGGCGGCGCCGCGGGGCTTCGAGCGATCCTCGCT
>DAINRN010000009.1:8904-16234 GCA_036741815.1 Acidobacteriota bacterium | reverse complement strand
GCTGCCGCTTTTGCGATGCTGATGAAGGCGGCGGGCGGCGGCGCCCTCGGGCTTCGAACGGTCCTCGGTCATGGCCCGCCTGGCCGACGTCTACCGGAAGGCGATCGCCGCATGAAGCGCCGTCCCCTGGGCCGCAGCGGCATGGAGGTCTCCGAGGTCTGCCTGGGGACCATGACCTTCGGCTACCAGTCCGACGAGGCGTCCTCGTTCGCGATCCTGGACCGCGCGGCCGCCGCCGGCGTGGACTTCATCGACACCGCGGACTGCTATCCCGTGCCCCTGACGCTGGAAACGGCGGGCCGGACCGAGGAGATCCTCGGCCGGTGGCTGCGCGGCAAGCGTGATCGGTTCACGGTGGCGACGAAGTGCTTCTTCCCCATGGGCCCCGGCCCCGACGACCGCGGCAGCTCGCGCCGGCACATCCTCGAGGCCGCCGACGCCAGCCTGCGGCGGCTCCAGACCGACGTCATCGACCTGTACCAGGTGCACGCCTTCGACACGGAGACGCCGCTCGAGGAGACGCTGCGGGCCCTCGACGACCTCGTGAAAGGCGGGAAGGCGCGCGCCATCGGGTGCTCCAACTTCCGCGCCTTCGAGCTTGCCACGGCCCTGGGGATCAGCGACCGGCTGGACCTGGCCCGCTTCTCGTCCACGCAGCCCCGCTACAACGCGCTCTACCGCGAGATCGAGACCGAGGTGGTGCCGCTCTGTCGCGAAGCCCGCGTGGGTGTCATCGTCTTCAACCCGTTGGCGGGCGGCCTCCTCACCGGCAAGCACGCCCCCGGCGCTTCCCCGGACCCCGACAGCCGCTTCGGCGACCGGATGGGCCCCACCGCGCAAGCCTATCGCCGGCGCTACTGGCGGGACGAGGCGCTGGCGGCGGTGGCCTCGCTCAAGTCGTTCTTCGAGGGCCGCGGCAAGGCGCTGGCGTCGGTGGCCGTGGCCTGGGTCCTCGATCAGCCGGGGATCACGGCGGCCATCGTCGGCGCGAGCCGGCCCGAACAGCTCGAGGCCACCCTGGCCGGCGCGGAGCTGAAGCTGGACGACGAGGAGCGGCACGTTCTGGACGAGGTCTGGTACGCCCTGCCTCGCCAGAGGCCGGCGCCCGGCCCGGTGCGCTAGCTCAGCCGACCCGGACCTGCTGCCTCGTTCCCGCGGAGACGCGCTCGTCGGGGGTGAGGATCCCGACAAAATTGAGGGGGTCGGCGGCGGACACGCTCAGCGCGGGCGCGCCCAGCGGCCGGTCGCCCCGCTTGCGGACCTCGCGCAGGAGCGGCACGGCCTCCGGCAGCGCATACTGCTCCCCGTCGAAGCCGGCCACGAAGCGGCCGCCGCGGATGTCTCCGCGCGCCTCGAGCGCCCGGCAGGCGCGGGCGATGTCCCGCCACGGGGCCGGCTGCTTCTCGCGGGCCAGGGTCTTTCGGAAGATCACGCCCGTGCGCTTGAGGAGCTGGCGCGCGATGAACTCAGGAGCCGTAGGTGCTTCGGTTTCGCGGCGGAGCACGCTCCAGCGCCCCGCCGCGGCTCCGGCGACCTTCCGTCTCCAAGCCGGCACGAGCATCCATCGCAGCCCGCCGAACGAGTCACACGTGACGCGCCCCTGCGCGATCAAGTCGGCCAACGCGGTCTCGAGATAGGCGGGCGGGAGCTTGGTCGTACGAGACAGCTCTTGAAAAAACATCGCGCCTCGTTCGAGCAAGGCACTGAAGACGGTCAGGGCGGTCCCAGCCGGCTCCGCCGCAGCTGGGACCGCCAGAGATGTCCAAGCCTCCAAGTCCTCCCGCCGCATGAGGCAGATCGGCGTCCGCCGGACCGGGCTCGCACCCGCGCCCCAGAGGCGGCCCCAGGCCACCTCGCCCGAGAGCGTCACCTGGTCCAGCCATTCGCGCTTGTAGCCCCGCACCCGCGCCGGGAGCACGCTGGCCTCCCACGACGCGGCGGGGATCTCGAAGCCCGCGAGCTGCGATACGACCTCGGCCAGGCCGCGCGGCCCGTCCAGCCGGTGCTCGGGCTCGACGTGCTGCCACGCGGCGAGGAACCGGAGGAACTGCGCGGCGGTGACGGGCTCGATCTCCTTGCGCAGCCGGTCGATCGTGTAGCGGTGGATGCGGGCGAGCAGGCGGCGGTTGCACCAGGCCTCGCGGCCCTGGATCCGGGCCCGGAGCACCACGCCTTCCGCCTCCAGCTCGCGCAGCAGCGGGTCGTCGCTGAAGACAGGCCCCAGCGCCTCCATGCGGCCGCGCAGGACGGTCCTGGGATCGCGCGTGGCCTCGGCCGCGAACCAGCGATCGCCTTCGAGCGCGACGCGCCCGCCCGCGGCCAGCTCGTCGAGCCAGGCCTGCCAGGGCCGGCCTTCCTCTGCGGTGACGTAACCCATCCAGAGCAGCGCCTCGTGGACCTCTTCCGCGTTCGTGGGCTGCGGCCAGGCCTCTTCGCGCACACGGGAGATGGCATCGGGGTCGAGGGCGCCGATGTCGTCCGCGGTCTTGACGTCGAGGACGCGGCGGGAGATGACGGCCTGCGTGCGCCGCTCCTCGAGCGGGGCGTCGTCCAGGAAGGAGTAGGGCTGGGCCGACAGTATCCCGCGCGCGAAGGCCGACGGCTCGGCGGTGTCCACCGCGCGCCGCTCGATGCGCCCGTCCCGGAGGCCGCCGAGGACCTCGAGGAAGCCGTCCACGTCCATGGCCTCGGTCAGGCAGTCCTCGATGGTCTGGCGGACGATGGGGTGCTCCATGGGGATCTGGATCGGGCCCGGGGGCAGGGTCTCGCCGCACGCCGCGACCTGCGGGAACGCCGCCGCCAGCAGGTCGCCGGCGCGCATGCGGAGGAGGGGGGCGGGGATCCTCTTCCCGTTCCGCGAGCGGTCGAGCAGGAGCGAGCGCTGCGCGTTCCACCGCCAGCGGGTCTCGAACATGGGCGAGGCGAGCACCGCCTGCATCAGGACCTCGCGCGCGGTGTTCGGGTGCAGGTAGTCGAAGACCTCCGCGAGCTCGAAGCTGTGCTGCGGGCCGAGGGAGAGGACGATGGCCTCCTCGTTGGCCGCCGCCTGCAGCTCGAAGCCGAAGCCGACGCAGAAGCGCTTGCGCAGGGCCAGGCCCCAGGCCTTGTTGATCCGGGACCCGAAGGGGGCGTGGACGACGAGCTGCATGCCGCCGCTCTCGTCGAAGAACCGCTCGAGGATGACCCGCGTCTGCGTGGGCACCGCGCCCAGCGACTGGCGGCCGGCCAGCACGTACTCCGCGACCTGCACCGCGCCGCCCTCGGGCAGGGCGGGGCCGGCCTCGGAGCGCAGGCAATCCACGGGCTCGTCGGCCGCCGCACACTCGTCGCGCAACGAGGCCAGCTCCGCGGACAGCTCGCGCGTCCGGCCCGGGGCCTCGCCCAACCAGAACGGGAGCGTGGGCGGCTGGCCCTTGGCGTCGGCTACGCGCACGATGCCGGGCTCCACCCGGATGACCCGCCACGAGGTGTTGCCGAGCTGGAAGATGTCGCCGCCGTTGCTCTCGACCGCCCAGTCCTCGTTGACCGTGCCGACGAGCGTCCCGTCCGGCTCCTGCCGGACCTGGTAGTCCGCGGTGTCGGGGATGGCGCCGCCGGAGAGGAGCGCGGTGAGGCGCGCCTTGCGCGTGGGCATCAGGCGCCCATTGACGCCGTCGCGGTGGAGCAGGGCGCCGCGGCCCCCGGTGTGCAGCGCGACCACCTGGTCGAATTCCTCGCGCTCCAGGTCACGGTAGGGCCAGGCGCGCCGGAACGTGTCGAACAGGTCCTTCTCGCTCCACGGCTCGGCCACGCACGCCGCCACCACCTGCTGGGCGAGGATGTCCAGGGGACGGGGTGGCGATGGGGTGCGGTCCAGGATCCCGTGCCGTACGCAGCGGAGGAGCGCGGCGCCCTCCACGAGCTCGTCGAGGGTCAGGGGGAACAGTCGTCCCTTGGGGACGCGGGCCAGGGCGTGGCCGGCGCGGCCCACCCGCTGGAGGAACGTGGCGATGGAGCGGGTCGCGCCCACCTGCATCACCAGGTCCACCTCGCCGATGTCGATGCCCAGCTCCAGCGACGCGGTGGCCACCAGCGCGCGCAGCCTCCCGGACTTGAGCCTCTCCTCGGCGTCCAGCCGGCGCTCGCGGGAGAGGCTGCCGTGGTGGCTGGAGACCGCGTCCTCGCCCAGAAGCCGCGTGAGATGGCCGGCGATGCGCTCCGCCATCTTGCGGGTGTTCACGAAGACGAGGCTGGTGCGGTGCTCGCGCACGAGTTCGGCCATGCGCGCGTAGATCTCCTCCCACTGCTCGTGCGAGCAGACGGTCGAGAGCGGAGAGGGCGGGATCTCGATGCCGAGGTCCAGCGTGCGGAAGGTGCCGGCGTCCACGAGCGCGCACTGGCGGTCCACCCCGACCAGGAAGCGCCCGACCTCGTCCAGCGGCTTTTGCGTGGCGGAGAGGCCGATGCGCTGGACAGCGTGCGCGGCCAGGGACTGGAGCCGCTCCAGCGACAGCGCCAGGTGCGACCCGCGCTTGTCGCGGACCACCGCGTGGATCTCGTCCACGATCACGGTCCTCACCGTGGCCATCATCCTGCGGCCGCCTTCGCTCGTGAGCAGCAGGTAGAGCGACTCCGGCGTCGTCACCAGGATGTGCGGCGGCCGCTTGGTCATGGCCGTGCGCTGGGCGGAGGGCGTGTCGCCCGTGCGGACGAGCACGCGCACCTCGGGCAGCGAGGGGTCCGTGGCGCCGATCTCGGCGAGCGGGAGCTGCAGGTTCTTCTGGACGTCGTTCGACAGCGCGCGCAGGGGGGAGACGTAGAGCACCTGCGTCTCGTCCTTCAGGTCCGCGCCCTGCCTCAGCAGCGAGTCGATCGCGGACAGGAAGGCGGCCAGCGTCTTGCCGGACCCCGTGGGCGCGGCGATCAGGGTGTGCCGACCCTCGCGGATGAGCGGCCACCCGTCGAGCTGCGGAGCGGTCGGCTCGCCGAGCCGGCTCTTGAACCACGCCTTTACGGCAGGATGGAAGGGATCGAGCGCCGTCATGACAAGCCATTTTACCGGCTCGGATGCCAGCCTGGGAACATCCGGAGCGGCCGTGGCGATACTATTTGCGGGAGGCTGATCGATGCGGAACGGGTATGTCCTGCCGTTGGCCCTGGTCCTTGGCCTGGCCTGGCTGCGGGCCGGGTCGGGCGCGCAGGGGAAGCCGGCGGACGCCGGAGCTCATCTCGCCAAGGCCACTTTTGCGGGGGGCTGCTTCTGGTGCATGGAGCCGCCGTTCGACAAATTGAACGGCGTCGTCTCCACGACTTCCGGATACACCGGGGGCACGAAGGTCGATCCCAGCTATGAAGAGGTATCGAGCGGGGGCACGGGCCACGCCGAGTCGGTCGAGGTGCTCTACGATCCCGCCAAGGTCTCCTACGAGCAGCTCCTCGACGTCTTCTGGCACAACATCGATCCGACCGTGCAGGACAAGCAGTTCTGCGACTTCGGCCACCAGTACCGGACCGCGATCTTCACCCACGACGAGACGCAGAAGCGCCTGGCGGAGCAGTCGAAGCAGGCGCTCGAGAAGTCCAAGCCGTTCGCGGGACAGGTCTTGACCGAGATCGTCCCCACCGGCCGGTTCTACCCGGCCGAGGAATACCACCAGGACTACTACAAGAAGAACCCCGTGCGGTACAAGTTCTACCGCTACAACTGCGGGCGTGACCGCCGGCTCGAGCAGCTCTGGGGAAAGGCGCCCGCGCACTGAGGGCGCAGGGCTCGTGTGGGCTCAAGGTGCCCACAACGGCTCTGCGAGCTGGCGATTCCAGTGCTGCCACAAATCACCGAGCTCTTTGACCTTGTCCGGACGCTCGGCGGCACGATCCCGCGTTTCGCCGATGTCTTCGGAGAGATTGTAGAGACCCGCTCCCGAGAGATCGCCTGGCGCCGACGGGTCCACGTCGACGAGCGGGCCGTCACGAGTCTTCACCAGCTTCCAATCACCTCTGCGGATCGCCATCATGCCGCCGAGGCGCCAATACAGCGCGTCGTGCGGCGCGCCTATCGCCGAACCGGTCAGAAATGGCAAGAGGTTGACGCCGTCGAGCTCCGATCGGCTCGTCGCCATGCCCGCGGCAGCAAGCGCGGTCGGCAGGACGTCGAGCTGGATGATCGGCCTGTCATCCACCCGCCCCGCGTCGAGATGCCCCTTCCAGCACAGCGCGAACGCCACCCGAATGCCGCCTTCCCACGTCTGCCGCTTCGAGCCGCGCAGCGGACTGTTGCTCGACCCATTGACCGCCGTCGTGGCCATCGTCGGGCCGCCGTTGTCGTTCAGGAAGATCACGAGGGTCTTCTCTTCAAGGCCCTGCTCACGCAGGGCGGCCAGCGTTCTCCCGATGGCGTCGTCCATGGCCGAGACCATGGCCGCATAGGTACGGCGCTCCGGGTCGGCGATTGTCGGGAAGCGAGCGAGGTACTTCTCGGGCGCCTCCAACGGCACATGCGGGGCGTTGAACGCGAGATAGAGGAAGAACGGCTCCGACGCGTGCCGCCTGATGTAGCCGACGGCCCGATCGCCGAGCGTGTCCGTGAGATAGGTCACCGACGAAACCGGCTTGACGCCATCGAGCAGCGGGTCCGGGAGGTTCGTGCCGACATCGATGGAGGCGACGTCCACATACGAATGCTCGGGCCCGAGAAACCCGAAGAACTCTTCGAATCCGCGCCGCATGGGGCGCAATCGGTCCGCCGAACCGAGATGCCATTTGCCGAAGAGGGCCGTGCGGTACCCGGCGGCCTTCAGCCGATCAGCCATCGTCGTCTCGGTCAGGGGCAATCCGTAGTCCGGCGATCCATCGGGGTTGAATTCGTAGCCGAAACGCTGGGGATACCGGCCGGTCAGGAGGCCTGCGCGCGACGGGCTGCAATAGGGGCCGCTCACGTAGGCGCTCGTGAACCGGATCCCGTCGTGAGCGATGCGATCGATGTTTGGTGTTGGGATGTCCCGGCCGCCGTAGACACCGATGTCCGCGTAGCCCAGGTCGTCGGACACGATCAACACGACGTTGGGTCGTCGTGTCGGACCGTTGCCTCCTTGGCGAACGCCACAGGCGAAGGTCAGGAGTGTGGAGGTCGCGGCGAGCGCCCACACGGCTGATCGCAAGTCTCCTCCCGCCTCGGGAGTCTAGGGCAGCAGCAGCACCTTACCCGTCGTGCGGCGCGCCTGCAGCTCCTGGTGGGCCCGCGCGGCGTCGGCCAGCGGAAGCGTCGCGCCGATCCGGAGCTTCAAGCTGCCGTCCGCGATCCATGTGAAGACCTCGCTCGCGCGGGAGAGGAGCTCGTCGCGCGTCGCCGTGT
>DAINRN010000009.1:2677-8894 GCA_036741815.1 Acidobacteriota bacterium | reverse complement strand
CGAGGGTCGGACGGGTCAGGAAGAGCGAGCCTTTCGCGCTCAGGACCTGGGCGTCGAACGGGGGCACGGCGCCGCTGGACTGGCCGAAGAGGACGAGCATGCCGCGGGGGGCGAGGCAGCCCAGGCTCTTCTCGAACGTGTCCCGGCCGACGGAGTCGTAGACGACCCGCACCCCCGTGCCATCCGTCAGCCGACGCACCGCCTGCTCGAAGTCTTCCTGGGTGTAGCGGATCACCTCGTCGGCCCCGGCCTCCCTGGACAGCTTCGCCTTCTCGTCCGTGGACACGGTCGTGAAGACGCGGGCGCCCGCTCGTTTCGCGATCTGCGTCAGGAGCAGCCCCACGCCGCCGGCGCCGGCGTGGACCACGCAGGCGTCGCCGCGCCGCAACGGGAAGGTGCTGTGGGCGAGGTAGTGCGCGGTCATCCCCTGGAGCATGGCCGCCGCGCCCTGCTGTGACGTGATGCGGTCCGGCAGCGGCACCGCCTTGTCCGCGGGGACGAGGGCGTGGGTCGCGTAGGCTCCCGGGACGTTCGTCCAGGCCACGCGCGCGCCCTTTCCGATCCCGGCCACGCCGTCGCCCGTCGCCTCCACCACGCCCGCCCCCTCGAGGCCCATGGTGTAGGGCAGCGGGATCTTGTACTGGCCCGACCGCTGGTAGGTGTCGATGTAGTTCACGCCCGCCGCCTCGACCCGCACCAGGATCTGTCCCGCCTGCGGCTGCGGCGTGGGCAGCTCCTCGAGGCGCATGACCTCGGGCCCGCCGTGCTCCGTGATCTGGATGGCCTTCATCGTCCACCTCGATGTCGATGTCCCAGTCTACCGCCGGCGCCCCGTCACGCGCTCCTCGTGCGCGCGTTCCCGACGCCACGATCTCGCGGTATCGTCCTACCCGGTGGCGCCCGCGTTCGATGGGTCGTGGCCTTCATCGTGAGCCCGACCCGGGCGCTGCTGGGAGTGTCGCTGGCCGTCCTGCTCGCGGGGTCCACGTGGTTCTCGGGCACGGCGGCCATCCCGACACTGCGCGCGGCCTGGGGGCTGACCGACGTCCAGGCGGCCTGGCTGACCATCGCCGTCCAGGCCGGCTTCATCACGGGGACGTTCCTGTACGCCGCGCTGAACGTCGCCGACGTCTTCAACGCCCGTCGGGTGTTCCTGGTCTCGGCGGTGCTGGGCGCGGCCTTCAACGCCGGCTTCGCCTGGGCGTCGCAAGGCCTGGCGGTGGCGCTCGCCTTCCGCTTCCTGACCGGGGTCACCCTGGCCGGGGTCTATCCCGTGGGCATGAAGATCGTGGCCTCGTGGTTCCGCACCGGGCTGGGTTGGAGGCTCGGCGTGCTGGTGGGCGCGCTCGTCCTGGGGACCGCGTCCCCGTACCTGATCCAGGCCGTGGGCGCGGGCGTGGACTGGCGGGTCCTCGCGACGGCCGGCTCCGTGCTCGCCCTCCTCGGAGGGGCGCTGGTCGGGGCCGTCGTTCCCGACGGGCCGTATCTCACGGTCCGGGCTCCTTTCGACGCGCGGGCGGCGCTGCGCGTCTTCGCCAGCCCGGCCTTCCGCTACACCGCCTTCGGCTATTTCGGCCACATGTGGGAGCTGTACGCGCTCTGGTCGCTGGTCGCGTTCTACCTGCGCGACCGTTTCGTCGGCGACGACGCCGGCTGGATCAGCGCCATCCCGCTGATAGCGTTCGCGACCGTGGCCGCCGGCGCCGTGGGCTGCGTGGCGGGCGGCTGGATCTCGCGCCGGGTGGGGGAGCGTCAGGTTGCGCTCGTCTCGCTCCTCGTGAGCGGGGGGCTCTGCGTCCTGTCGGGCTTTGCGCAGGCGCTCCCGGCCGCTGGGCTTGTCGCCTACCTGCTGGTGTGGGGTGTCTTCGTGGTCTCGGACTCGCCCCAGTTCTCGGCCCTGGCCGCCCGCTACTGCCCGCCCGAGTACACGGCCACGGCCCTCACCATCCAGAACGGGATCGGCTTCGCGGTCACGGTCGTCTCGATCCAGCTTCTGCCGTTCGTGGCCCAGCGCGTCGGATGGCGATGGGCGTTCGTGGCGCTGGCCGTCGGGCCGTTGATCGGCGCGCACTTCATGTGGAGGCTCGGCCGCTCGGATTGGTGATTGTCGGGTGCTCAGGACATCAGGTAACCCTTCAAGCCGTCGAGCGCCGCCTTCCACTGCGCCCGCCGCTCCTCGACCTGCTCCGAGCCGCTGAGCTTCGTCATGCTGGCGACCACGCTCGTGCGGCCGTTCGGCTTGCCCGCGATGGTGATCTCGACGCGGCCGTCGCCCCAGGGGTACCGGAGGGCAGCCAGGGCGCTGCTCTTCAGCTTGACGTCGCGGGCCTTGGAGCCCGAGAGGGCGGCCTCCAGGGCGCGCCCGAGCGCGGCATCCGCTCCCTTCAACCATTGCGCGCGCCGGCGCGGGCTGCGCAAGGCGTCCACGACCTCGGCCACCGTGACGGGAACGACCCTCGAGACGCTGACCTGGAAATCGCCCGCGGCCGACTGGTTCATGGCGCGCAGCCCACGCGCGCGCTCGTATTCCACGGTGATCATCTGCGCGTGCCACCCCGGCACGCCGTGCTCCCCGGAAAGGTGCGCGACGGAGGCCGTGTGGCCCTTGGCCGCGCCGCCAAAGGCGTCGAGGACGGGAAACCAGTGGTCGTAGCCGTGGCCCGTCTTCTTGATGACCCCGGCCTCGCCGCGGCGCGGGCGCGCCTTCGTCACTACCGGCTTCCGCCCCGCCTGCACGACGTGCCGGCGCGCCGCGGCGTAGCTCTCGCCGGTCTTGCGGGAGCGGGGACGGATGGCTCTCTTGAGCTTCTTCTGCTGCGTCATGTGTCTCGTCTCCAGGTCACACGGCCCCAGCCCCCGCCCGGATGCCGGTGACGAAGAAACGAAACACAGGACCCGAGGCTTGGTGACCCCTTTGCCCCGGCCTGGGGCCTCGCGGGGGGAGGCCGGACGGGGTTGGGCGATGGGCCGTCGCCGGACAATAGCGTGCCACCAGCGCACCACGTGCGTCAAGGGTCAATGGAGGAGCTTGACCGTCTTCGCCCTTGTCGCCTAGTCTCCGCCGCGGAGGTCCCCCCCCATGGATCGAGCTCGCGCGATGAGGACGGTTGCCGTCGTGCTGTCCGCAGTGGCGCTGACAGGCGCGGCGCAGGGCACGAGCGGTCCGCGCTTCGACGTCCGGTTCACCGCCGAGGCCAGCGGCGAGCCCCTGGACGGCCGGCTGCTCGTGATGCTGTCGACCGACGACAGCAAGGAGCCGCGCTTCCTGATCAACGACGGCCTCAAGACCCAGCAGGTCTTCGGGCGCGACGTGGAGGGCCTGAAGCCCGGCCAGGCCGCGGCCATCGGCGCCGACGACCTGGGCTATCCGCTGATCAGCCTGAAGGACGTCCGTCCCGGCACCTACACCGTCCAGGCCCTCCTCCACCGGTACGACACCTTCCGCCGCGCCGACGGCCACGTGGTCAAGCTTCCCATGGACCGCGGGGAGGGCCAGGTGTGGAACAAGGCGCCCGGCAACCTCTACAGCACCCCGCGCAAGGTGACGTTCGACCCGGTGAACGCGGCAGCCATCGAGCTCACGCTGGACAATGTCGTCCCGCCCATCCCCGACCCGCCGGAGACGAAGTACATCAAGCACGAGCGGATCCAGAGCGAGCGGCTGACGAAGTTCTGGGGCCGGCCGATGCACCTGGGGGCGCACGTGCTCCTGCCCGAGGGGTACGAGACGCACCCGCAGGCCCGCTATCCGCTGGTCATCTTCCACGGGCACTTCCCGGAGACATTCGACGGCTTCCGCGAGCAGCCCCCGGACGCCGACCTGAAGTGCGAGTACAGCGACCGCTTCCGGCTCGAGTGCTACAACCGCACGGTCCAGGAGCAGGCGCACCAGTTCTACAAGGACTGGACGGGCCCCGGCTTCCCGCGCTTCATCATCATCGAGATCCAGCACGCCAACCCCTACTACGACGACTCCTACGCGGTGAACTCGGCCAACCTGGGCCCCTACGGCGACGCCATCACGTACGAGCTGATTCCCTACCTGGAGAAGAAGTACCGCGCGATCGGCGCGGGATGGGCGCGCTTCATGTACGGCGGATCCACGGGCGGATGGGAGGCCCTGGCCGCGCAGGTCTTCTACCCGGACGAGTACAACGGGTGCTGGGCCGCCTGCCCGGACCCCATCGACTTCCGGGCCTACACGGTCGTGGACATCTACAAGGACAAGAACGCGTACTGGAGCGAGGGGACGTTCCTCAGGACGCCCCGGCCGGGGATGCGGAACTGGCTCGGCCACGTGAGCATCACGCTCGCGGACATGAACCGTTACGAGATGGTGCTGGGCACCAGGGGCCGATCCGGCCAGCAATGGGACATCTGGGAGGCGGTGTACTCGCCGGCGGGCGAGGACGGCTATCCGAAGCGCATCTGGGACAAGGCCACCGGAGTCATCGATCCTGCGGTGGCAGCGTACTGGAAGGAGCGTTACGACCTGTCCGCCATCCTCCAGCGGGAGTGGAGCCGCGGCCTGGGCCGCAAGCTCCAGGGCAAGATCCACATCTACGTGGGCGACATGGACAACTACTACCTCAACAACGCGGTCTACCTGGTCGAGGACTTCCTCAAGGCCGCGGACCCGCCCTACGGGGGCGAGGTGGACTACGGCGACCGCGCCGAGCACTGCTGGAACGGCGACCAGACGCGGCCCAACGCGGTCTCACGGCTGCGCTACCACCAGATGCACGCGCCCAAGATCGTGGAGCGGATCCTGAAGTCGGCGCCGGAGGGCGCGGACCTGACGAGCTGGCGGTACTGAGCGGCCAGGGCGCTCGGGTCGCGCCGCGCGCGGGGCGCGTTGCCTGGAAGCAGACGCCCGCGCGCTAGCGCGACGCCTCGCGCCCTCTCCGCTTCGGATCCTGGACACATCGGAACTTGGCGAAGACGTACGGGTAGTGCGGCTGGAACCAGTTGCGGAAACCGCGGCGGACGAGGCCAGGGTCGGTGGCCCAGGAGGCGCCGCGCAGGACGTAGTGGCGCCCGTCGAAGAAATCGGCCGAGTAGCCCGGATAGGTGCGGATGTACGGTGCGAAGCCGGGCAGCGGGCCGAAGACGGTGTCGGTCCACTCCCAGCCGTTGCCCACGAGGTCGAGCGCGCCCCACGCACTGGCCCCGTCCGGAGGGCGCCCCACCGGCGTCGGCGACCAGTGGCCCATTCCGAAGTTCCCGTGGCGCGAAGAGGGAGACGCCCCGCCCCACGGGTACGAGCGCAGGCGGCCGGTCGGCGACCCGTAGGCCGCCCACACCCACTCCCCCTCGCTGGGCAGGCGCGCCCCGCGCCACGAGGCGTAGGCGCGCGCCTCCGCCCAGCTCACATAGACGGGCCAGTCCCCAACCTCGTCGAGCGGCACCTCGTCGAAAAGGGTCTGCTGCGTCCATCCATGCGCGGAGCGTTGCCACATGTGCGGATGGGCCATCCCCCGGCGCTCGCGCCAGGCCCAGTCCTCGTCCCGCCAGTGCTCCCGCCGGGTGTAGCCGCCCGCGTCCACGAACGCGAGGAACTCGCGGTTGCGCACGGGGGTGGTGTCCATGGCGAAAGCGTCGACGTCCACCTCCGCGCGCCCGAACTCGTTGTCCCAGCCGAACGGCACTTCGTCAAAATCCTCGCCGATGCGCACCCGGCCGGCGGGCACGGATACCGTACGCGGCGGAGGCGCTCCCGCCCGTTCGAGGGCGGGCAGGTCCGTGGGACGCACCTTCAGGGCCGCCGGAAGCTGCTGGAGCATGTAGAGGAACGTCTCGTGGTGCATCAGCTCGTGCTCGAGGACGACCGCGAGGATGCGGCCCCGCTGCACGAGGGGGTCGGCGTCCGTCTCTGCGCGCTCCTCGAGCTCTGCGGAGGCGGCGCGCAGCGCCTCACGGACGCGGTCACGGTAGGCCAGCACTCGCGAAACGGCCGGCCAGGCGTCCGCGGGCGCCGGCCGGAAGCTGTCCCCTTCCATGGGATCGATCCCGCGCGCGAAAAGGTCGTCCAAGGCCGGGTCGAACGAAGGCCGTCCCAGGACGCCGCGGCAGACCTGGTTCCACGCGAGGGCGGGGAGGTGCCCTAGATAGAAGATGAAGGGCTGGCGCAGCGCGATCGGCTGCGCCGTGAGCGCGCCGGGGGCGAGGAGCTCGAACAGCGCATCGGTCCTGGCCCACGCCCGCTCGAGACCCTGGC
>DAINRN010000009.1:0-2667 GCA_036741815.1 Acidobacteriota bacterium | reverse complement strand
CGCTCGTGCACGTGGTGAGCAAGTCGGGGGAAACGCTCGAGACCCTGGCGCAGCACTTCCGTTCGACGATCGACTGCCAGCGCCTTCATTCCGGCGCCGGTTCCACCTGGGCCGTCAGGTCGGTGTGGAGCGCGTCTCGGCAGCCGGTGGGGAACTCCGCCCGCGTGACGGTCACGCCCGCCGCCGCCAGGATCGCCTCCATCTCGCTGGCCGCGCCCCAGTTCGAGGAATGGATGTGGGCCCTGACCGGTCGCCTCTCCGCCGGCATGCCGGCGATGAAGCGCGCCACCGTTCGTCCGTCCTCGCCCCAGACCGCGGGCACCACCGTGTAATCCACCGCCAGGTCGTGATCCAGGAACACGAGGTCGTAGCGCGGGTTGTCCTCGAGGGCCCGCCTCGCGTCCTCCGCCGACCAGACCGAGTGGTGGCCGGTGAGGTGGGCGTCGAACCACTCGTGGCGGCGCGCGTCGTCGTCCAGGACGAGGATCCGCATGCCCGCCATCACCAGACCTCGCACCGCTCCCCGGCGGGCCGGACCATGGCCGCCGTCGGCGCGCAGGTGAAAGCCTGCTGGAACTCCGGCATGTTGGACAGCGGCCCGATCACGCGGTACTTGCCGGTGGGATGCGGGTCGGTCTGCACCATCAGCCGCTGCGTCTCCGGCCGGATCTCGTCGCCGCGGAACTGGCCCCAGCCGAGGAAGAACTGCTGCTCGGGCGTGAAGCCGTCGATGGTAGCCGCGGGCGGCTTGCCCTCGAGCGACTTCCTGAAGGCCAGGTAGGCGATGCGGGCGCCCGCCAGGTCGCCGATGCTCTCCCCCAGGACCAGCTTGCCGTTGTGGTGTATGCCCGGCTCGATGAAGTAGCCCTCGAACTGATCCACCACGCACTGCCCGCGCTCCTGGAACTTCTTCAGGTCGGCGTCCGTCCACCAGTTGTTGAGCCCCCCCTCCGAGTCGTACTGCGCGCCCTGGTCGTCGAAGCCGTGGCTGATCTCGTGGCCGATGACCACCCCGATGGCCCCGTAGTTCACGGCGTCCGTGGCCTCCATGCCGAAGGCCGGCGGCTGCAGGATGCCCGCGGGGAAGACGATCTCGTTGAGCAGCGGGCTGTAGTACGCGTTCGAGGTGGGCGGCGTCATGCTCCAGCGCCCGCGGTCCACCGGCTTGCCCACCTGCGCGAGGTCGTCCCTGACGTTGAAGCGCCGGCCCTCCCCGACGTTGTACCAGTAGGTGTCGCGCCGGATCCGGACGGAGCTGTAGTCCTTCCACTTGTCCGGGTAACCGATCTTGGGGTTGAAGGTGGCGAGCTTCTCGAGGGCGCGGACCTTGGTGTCCTCGCCCATCCAGGTGAGGCCGCGGATGGTGTCGCCCATGGCGAGCAGCAGGTTCTTGACCAGCTCCTGCATGCGGGCCTTGGCCGCGGGAGGGAAGTGCTTCTCCGTGTACTTCTGGCCCAGGGCCTCGCCCAGCAGCGCGTCCGTGGACTCCACGCAGCGCTTCCAGCGCGGCTTCATCTCCTTCGCGCCCTCGAGGTACTGGTTGTAGAAGGAGAAGTTCTCCTCCACGAAAGGCGCATAGAGATAGGGCGCCGCGGTCCCCAGCAGGCGCCACTTGAGGTACGTCTTCCAGTCGGCGAGCGGCGTGTCCGCCAGCGTGCGATCGAACCGCTTGAGGAACTCGGGCTGCTGGACGTTCAGGTCGGCCCGGGGCAGTCCCGTGCCGTCGAAGTACACGGCCCAGTCGAAGAGGGGCGCCAGCTTCTGCAGCTCGGCGAAGGTCGTCTTATGGTCCGTGGCCTGCGGATCGCGCAGCGCGGTCCTGTCGAGCGACGCCTCGGCCAGCTTCGTCTCCACCGCCATCACCGTCTCCGCGGCCGCCTTCACCTCCGCGTCGCGGTGGCCCGCGATCCTGAAGATGCTGGTCACGTGGGCGCGGTACCTGTCCCGCGCCTCCGCGAAGCGCGGCTCGGGCTTGAAGTAGTAGTCGCGGTCGGGCAGGCCCAGGCCCGACGCGTAGATGTCCGCGATGACCTGGCTCGGGTTGTGGTTGTCGGGCGATGCCGTGACCCCGAAGGGCGCCGGGATATCCACAGCGGCCAGGCGGCCGATGACCCGCTGCACGCCGGCCGTGTGTCGTGCAGGGCGTCGATCTCGGCCAGCAGCGGCCGTATGGGCGCGAGGCCCACGTGCTCGATGCGCGCCTCGTCCATGCACGAGGCGTAGTGGTCGCCGATGAGCTGCTCGACGCTGCCGAGCGGCCACGGCGTCTTCGCCGAGATCTCGTCCAGGATGACCTTGAGCTGGTCCTTGGCCACCTCGCCGGCGGCCCAGCGCCGGCTCCATCGCACCATCGAGGGTGGAATCGGGTTCTCCTTCCGCCAGGCGCCGTTGGCGAACTGGAAGAAGTCCGTGCACGGGTCCGCGCGGCGGTCCAGGTCGCTCGTCTGGGTCCCGCGCAGGGTCGACTCGGCGCGGAGCGCGGCCGGGGTCAGGGGGGCGAGAGCCAACGTCAAGGCGGCCAGAATCTTGGATCTCTCGGTCATGACGCCATCCTATCGTGAGGGCCGGGGCGCGCGCAGTATGCGCTGGGCGGCGCGGCGGCCGCTGGCCAACGCGCCGGCCACGGTCCCCATCTCGTCGGGCTCGGTCGTCTCTCCCGCGAAGAAG
>DAINRN010000008.1:8084-19832 GCA_036741815.1 Acidobacteriota bacterium | reverse complement strand
GCCTCCGGCGCGTTCTCCGTGCCTGGACTGGAAGTCGGCGCGTACTCGGTGACGAGTGTCCGGAAGCCCAGCGCGGAGAACAGCTTGAAGCACCGCTCCGGCGACGGTCCCCTGAATCGCAACGCGGTGGGATCGAACGTCACCGGATTCCACGCGGGCCAGATCGTGAGCGGCGAGGGCCACGTGGTGTGCGGGCGCTGCCGCAACTGCCTGGCCGGGCGCCGCCACCTCTGCGCGGACAGCAAGGGCGTGGGCGTGAACCGGCCCGGCGCCTTCGCCGAGTACGTCGTCATCCCCATGACCAACGTCTGGGTCCATCCGAAGGACATCGACAAGGACGTGGCCGCCATCTTCGACCCCTTCGGCAACGCCGTGCACACCGCGCTGTCCTTCCCGGTGCTGGGCGAGGACGTCCTCGTCACGGGCGCCGGGCCGATCGGCATCATGGCCGCGGCGGTGGCACTCCACGCCGCCGCGCGCTACGTCGTGATCACGGACGTGAACCCCTATCGCCTGGACCTGGCGCGCAAGATGGGCGTGACGCAGGCGGTCAACCCGCAGGAGAAGGCCCTCAAAGACGTGCAGAAGGAGCTGGGGATGGTGGAGGGCTTCGACGTGGGCATGGAGATGTCGGGCAACGCGCAGGCCTTCCGCGACATGCTCGCCAACATGGCCCACGGCGGCCGCATCGCGATGCTCGGGATCCCCGACAAGGAGATGCCCATCGACTGGAACACCGTCATCTTCTCCATGCTGACCATCAAGGGGATCTACGGCCGCGAGATGTACGAGACCTGGTACAAGATGAACGTGATGCTCGAGAGCGGCCTCGACATCAGGCCCGTCATCACCCACCACTTCCCCTGGCGAGAGTTCCAGAAGGGCTTCGAGGTCATGATGACCGGGAACTCCGGCCGCGTGGTCCTGGACTGGCAAGCCCGCTGATCGTCCCCTGCCGATGATGCGGTCGCTGGCCGCGGCCCTGGTCCTGCTCTCCGCGGCGGCCGCCGGGCCCGAGACGAGCGTCCTCCCGGACACCGCCGAGCCCGGGTCGATCGAGGAGATCGCGGCGGCGACTGGTGACCGCCGGTTCCTGTCGCCGTGGACGTCGTACCTGCCCGCGTCCGACACGGTGCCGTCCCCGCGCGCCTTCCTGGGCCGCATCCCGGGCGCGCCGGGCGAGCTCGTCGACACCGCCAAGGCCCTCGCCTACTGCCGCGCGCTGGCCGGCGCGTCTCCGCGCGTGCGCGTCTTCACCCTGGGCCGCAGCGAGGAGGGCCGTGAGATCCTGATGGCGGCGGTGGCCGACGAGGCGGGGATCCGCGACCTCGACCGGCTGAAGGCCGCCACTGCCGCCCTGGCCGACCCGCGCACCACCGATCCCGCCGCCGCGGAACGGCTCATCGCGGAGGCCCGGCCGATCTACTACTTCAACGCGGTGCTGCACGCGGACGAGACGGGATCGACGGAGGCGATGCTGGAGCTGGCCTACCGGCTGGCCGTCTCTGCGCAGCCCATGGTCCGCAGGATCCGCGAGGAGGTCGTCGTCCTCATCAACCCCGTCTCCAACCCCGACGGGCGCGACAAGATGGTCGAGTGGTTCTACCGGTATCTGAAGGGCAAGACCGATCACGCCGCCCTCCCCCGCCAGTCGCCGCCCTACTGGTCGAAGTACGCGATGGTGGACATCAACCGCGACGCCCACCAGCAGACCCACGAGGCCACGAAGGCCGTCCACCGGATGTTCCACGAGTGGCACCCCACCGTCGTCCACGACCTCCACGAGGCCATCCCGCTGATGGTCACGTGGAACGGCACCGGGCCCTACAACCCGCACATCGACCCCATCACCCACGCCGAGTTCCTGGAGATGAGCCTGCACGAGGTGCGGGCCATGACCGCCCTGGGCCTGCCCGGGGTGTGGACGTGGAACTTCGGCGAGGCCTTCGGCCACCACTACCTGGACTCGGTGGCCATGAACCACAACGCCATCGGCCGCGGCTACGAGACCTACGGCAACGCCACCGCGGAGACGCTGCGCCGGACGATCGGCGAAGACTCCACCAGCGCCGAGTGGTATCGCCCCCTGCCGCCCCCCGCCGAGGTCACGTGGTCCGCGCGCGACAACGTCAACTACACGGAGACGGGCGCTTTGGCGGCCCTGGACTACGCCGCCGTCAACGCGAAGGAGATGCTGCGGAACTTCTACGAGAAGGGCCGGCACTCCTGGCGCAAGGGCCTGGAGGAGCCGCCCTACGCCTTCGTCATCCCCGAGGACCAGGGCGACCCCCTGCGCGTGGCGCAGATGGTCGGCCGCCTCCTCGGTCAGAAGATCGAGGTCGGCCGCGCGCGGGCGCCCCTCGACGTGCGCGAAGGCCGCTTCCCCGCCGGCACCTACGTCGTGCGCCTGGACCAGCCGTACCGCAACTACGCCGTGGACCTTCTCACCCCGCAGGTCTTCCCCAAGGAGGGCGGCGAGCCGTACGACGACGTCTCTTGGGAGCTGCCCGCGCACTACCGCCTCGAGGCCCTCCCCGTGGCGGACGGCTCGGTGCGCTCGGTTCCGCTCGCCCCGCTGACGGAGACCCCTCGTCCGCAGGGCACCGTCACGGGCGCGGGGCCCGTCTTCCTCCTCAAGGACACGGGCCAGGAGGCGCTGCTGGCGGCGCGCTACCGCCTGGCGCGCTTCGGCATCGAGATTGCCGAGCGGCCGTTCCGCGCGGCGGGCACCGACTTCCCCGCGGGGTCCTGGATCCTTCCCGCGCAGGACGGGCTCGAGGACGTGGTCCGGGCCGCCGCCGCGGAGTTAGGCCTCGCCTTCACGAGCGTGGCCGCGTCCCCCGACATCGCGCGGCACCCCGCGCGGGCGCCCCGGCTCGGCGTGTGGGTCCCCTGGGCGGACACCGACTCGATCGGCTGGGTGCGCTACGCCCTCGACCAGCGCGCCGTCCCCTACACCTACGTCCGCGACGAGGACATCCGTGCCGGCGCCCTGCGCGATCGCGTGGACGTCCTCCTCTACGGCCACGTGGACCTCGAGCTGGCCGAGCAGGTCCACGGGCTGCCGAAGACGTGGGGACCGATGCCCTACAAGAAGACGGCGGCCACGCCGAGTCACGGGACGCCCGCGGAGTCGGACGACATCACCGGCGGCATCGGCTGGGAGGGCTTGGCCGCGCTGCAGCGCTTCGTCGAGGACGGCGGCCTGCTCGTGACCCTGGGCAGCGGGTCCGTGCTCGCCCTCGAGGGAGGGATCGTCCGCGCCGTGCGGCGCTCCGAGGGTGGGCCCACCCCCCGTCTCGGCCAGGCCGCGGCGGAGACCCGCACTCCAGGCGCGCACCTGCGCGTCTCGTTCGCCCGGCCGGAGCATCCCCTCGCCTACGGCTATCCGGCCCGCACGCACGTCTTCCGCCAGAACTTCCCGCTCTACGACGTCCCGCGGCGCTGGCTGCGCATGGCCTACTGCACCTCGTGCCTCGACGGCCCCGAGGACCGCGCCGGGATCGTCCTCGAATGGGGCGACCGCGACGGCGCGCCGCTCGTGGTCAGCGGCCAGGCCTGGGGCGAGGAGAAGCTGCTCCGCCGGCCGGCCGTCCTCGACATGCCCGTCGGGCGCGGGCACGTGGTGGCCTTCAACTTCAACCCGCTGCACCGCGACCTGAACCGCGGCGACCACCGGCTCGTCTGGAACGCGGTGCTCAACTGGGAGGCCATCGTGGCCGCCCGGCCCTAGCAGCCAAACTTCCATGCGTCGTCCGGCGTCCGCACGGTCCGGCCTCATCATGGAAGGGATGAGCGGGAAGGGGAACGACTATCCGTGGTGGCTGAAGCTGCTGGCCGCCATCGGCGCTACCGCCGTCATCGGCGCCATCGTCACCCTCTTCTTCGCGGTGGGCCGCCGGCCAGGGCAGCTCTGGTCCACGCACGCCGCGCCGGCGGGCTCGCAGGAGTTCCTGTCCTCCGTCGCCGGCGCCGCGGGCGCGCCCCTGCGGACGGGAGGCACCGCGCAGCTCCTGAACAACGGGGACGAATACTACCCGTCCATGCTGGAGGCCGTCCGCGGCGCGCGCCGGAGCGTGAACTTCTCGGCCTACATCTGGGAGAAGGGGAAGGTCAGCGATCAGTTCCTGGCCGCGTTCGTCGAGCGCGCCCGCGCCGGGGTGGAGGTACGCGTCCTCCTGGACGGGATGGGAGGCATGAACGCGCCCTCCATGGACGCGCTCAAAGCCGCGGGCGCCAAGGTGGTGACCTTCCGCTCGGCGCGCTTCGGCAAGTTCACGACGTTCCACAAGCGCAACCACCGGCGTGCCATCGTGATCGACGGCGCCGTGGGGTTCACGGGCGGAGCGGCGATCGCGGACCAGTGGCTGGGTGACGCCCGCGACGAGGAGCAGTGGCGCGACACGATGGTCCGGGTCACGGGCCCTGCCGCCTTGACGCTGCAGTCCGCGTTCGTGGACGTCTGGGCCGCCGCCTGTGGCGAGATCCTCGAGGGCCCGCAGTTCTTCCCGCCGGAATCGGAGACGGCGGCCGGCACCCTGGTCCACACGGGCCTGGCCAGCACGCCCACCAGCGACCTCCACCCGCTGCGCGTGTTCCTGGCCCAGGCGTTCCTGGCGGCCCAGCGGACGCTGTACATCGCCACGCCCTACTTCGTGCTGGATCGGGAGATGCGCCTCGCGGTGGCCCAGCGGGCGCGCGCCGGCGTGGACGTCCGCATCCTGCTGCCCGACGAGCACACCGACGCCAAGCTCATCCGACTCACCAGCCACTACTATTACGAGGACCTGCTGGCCGCGGGGGTGAGGATCTACGAGTACCAGCCGACCATGATGCACACGAAGACGATCGTTGTGGACGGGAAGTGGTCGGTGGTCGGGTCCGCGAACATGGACGTGCGCTCCATCGAGCTGAACGTCGAGAACGTCCTGGGCATCCTGGACGAAGGCTTCGCCCGCAGCCTGGAGGCGACCTTCCAGGCGGACCTTAAGCGCTCCCAGGAGTTCCGGCTCGACGAGTGGCGGCGGCGCGGGACGTGGGCCCGGGTCAAGGAGCGGCTGGCGTCGCTCCTGGCCGAGCAATACTGACGACCGGGGGCGCGACCTCCAGCACGCTGGCCAGCGCGTGGCAGTGGCTGGACGTGGCCACCAGGTACGCGCGGGGCCCGCGCGCCAGGCCGGCGATCATCCGGTCTCTCGCGTCGATGATGTCGGCCACGGGAACGGTGCCCACGCCGTAGACGAGGTGCAGGCAGCGGAAGACGAACCGGTCGTCGACCGCGTCTCCGCTGCGGGCCGTCTCGAGGTCCCCCGCCAGGCTCCAGTCCTTCGGCCCGCGCGTATGCGGGCACAGCGCGGGCTCGATGCACGTCGGCGGACAGACCCACGAGGCGTACGACAGCGCGCGGTCGCCGCCGGCGGTCGTGGCCTCGTAGGGCAGGTCTCGCGGCGGCAGCCCTGCCCTCCGCGCCGTGCGCGCGCCGGCCCGCGCGGCCTGGCCCTCCAGCCAGGTGCGCAGCAGGTGCGGGGCCCAGTGATAGGGGACGAGGTGGTCGTCGGGCCCGGCTTCGTCCAGGTGGGCGGCCAGCCATTCCGACCAGTCGGCGGCCTCGATCTCGACGCGCGGGTCGTCGAACCGCGACGCGGCGCACGCCGGGTCGCGGTCCACGACCACGATGCGGTCCGTCTCCAAGCGGCCCGCTGCCGCCGCGCGCAGGAGCTGCCGCACGTAGACCGTGCCCATGTCCCCGCCGCCGATCACGATGAAGCTCGGGACGCGCAGGGGCGCGCGGCCGGAGCGGGCGGTGAGGGTCGACGGGTCGATGGGGTCGGGCACCGTTCCGGCTAGAGGTGCGTGTCGAAGAAGGCGAGCATCCGGTCCCAGCTCTGCCGCGCCGCCGCTTCGTTGTAGACCTCGGGCCGGGTGTCGTTGAAGAAGGCGTGCCGCGTCCCGGGGTACCGATGGCCGTCGTACCTCTTGCCCCGCTGCTTCAAGGCCGCCTCGATCTTCGCGGCGTTGGCGTTGGCGAAATCGTCGTGCTCGGCCCAGAGCCCCAGGACCGGCGCGGTGAGCTTGTCGAAATCGAAGTCGACCTTGGGGTGACCGCCGTAATAGATGACGCAGGCCCCGATGTCCTTGCCGTTCTTGCAGGCCGCGAACAGGCTCAGCGCGCCGCCCATGCAGAAGCCGACGACACCCACCGACCTGCCCGTCAGCCCGCGAAGGTGCTGTACTGCGCCTCGCAGGTCCTTCTCCGCCTGACCGATGTTCAGTGCCATGAGCAGCTTCCCCGCCTCGTCGGGGGACTTCGTGACGGTGCCGTGGTAGAGGTCCGGGGCCTGCGCCGGGAACCCGGCGCCCGCGAAGCGGTCGGCCACGTCCTTGACGTGGTCGTTCAGCCCCCACCATTCCTGGAGGACGATCACGCCCCTGGCCGCGCGTCCGTCCGCTGGCGCGCCCTTGTCGCTCGCGCCGGCCCGCGCGGGCTCCGCCAGGTATCCGCTCGCCGTGCCGCCATTGGCGGCGAAGCTGACCATCTTGCCCATCGCCCGCCTCTCATCCGAGGCTAGCACAGGGCGAGTGGTGATCGGGCGGGCAGGCGAATGGCTCCAAGGGGACCTTCTGAAAGATTCAGGCGGCGGCCAACTTTATTCTCGAGCGCCAATAGTTTTGGACCTCAGTTTTCGCGCTGTAGCGTCGATTCTGGAAGTGGCTTCGCAAATAGGAGGCCGCGTGCGCGAAGGCTCGCCCTCCTCGTGCGCGTTCGTAGCGAGAGTGGTTGCCCGTTCATGCATTCGGTTTAGTTCACTCGTGAGTCACGCCAGGGCCATCGCCGGCGGGGAAAAACGACCGTGTTACACAGGACGCATGAGAAACAACATCCTTCACACTGCAATCGCCCTGACGGATCGGGACCTCCTCGCTCGCGTCGCGGCCCTGGCCGGCACGGAGCGCGAGACCACGGCCGAGCTCGTCGCTCACCTGGCCGCGCTCGAGCTGCGGCCGAACCTCTATCTCGCCCAGGGCTACGGATCCCTCTTCAGGTATTGCACCGGCGCGCTTCGGTTCTCCGAGGATGCCGCCTGCAACCGTATCCAGGCCGCTCACGCCTGCCGCCGGTTCCCCGTGATCGTCGACCTGCTCGCCGCGGGGACGCTGAGCCTGACCGCGGTGAGGTTGCTGGAGCCACATCTCACGGCGGCCAACCATGAGGCCGTACTCGCGCGCGCCGCGAACGGATCCAAGGAGGACATCGAGGCGTTGGTGGCCGAGCTGGCTCCGAAGCCGGACGTCGTCTCGTCGGTCCGAAAGCTGCCCGGACCCAGGGAGACACAGGGCCTGCCCGCCCCGAGCCTTGCTCTCTCGCTGGAGACCGATCCAGAGCCGTCGGCGCTCCCCCGTCCCGACGGGGACGGCTCTCTCTCGGATCCAGCGTCGGTGGCCCCGATATCGGCGGAGCCGGCCAGCTCCGTAGATGCATCACGGCCAGCTCCGACAACGCTGCCGACGTTGCGCGCCCTATCCTGCGGGCCTTGTCCCCCAGCCGTTACCGGGTCCAGTTCACGATCGGGCAGGAGACGTACGACAAGCTCCGCTGGGTGCAGGCCATGCTGCGCCGCGAGATCCGGAACGGGGATCCGGCGGAGATCTTCGACCGGGCGCTGGACCTGCTTCGCGAGGAGATCGAGCAGACCCGGTTGGGCAAGACTACGAAGGCGCCAGACCGCGCTTACGAAAACCGTATCCGTCCTGGAACGCATCAGATAAGACGCCAGCGGACCGCGGCGGGACTCGGCCCAATCACCGAGAAGAACGATCGCGCCACATCCCAAACCGGGTCAAGCGAGCGGTCTGGCGTCGCGACGACGGCCAATGCGCATTCGTATCAGGCGACGGGCGACGGTGCGGCGAACGCGCCTTCCTCGAGCTCCACCACATTCATCCGTACGCGCTGGACGGCCCGCCACGATCGATAACATCGCGCTCCGGTGCCGGCGCCACAATCAATACGAAGCCGAAGTTGTCTTCGGTCCTCGTGGAGGGTCGACCATTGGGGAGGTGCGGGCGCGGTACGGCTCGCCGCCGCCAGACTGAGATTCGCCGTCACACCCACGGGAACCGAATCGCAGTTGAGGCGGCAGTTCACGCCGGCGTGGCGTCACGCTCTGCGACAGCCGACCGCCGCCCGTCCTACGCCTTGGCTTCCTCCCGCATGGGCTGGGGCTCCTCCCGCATCGGCTCCAGCTTCCCGAGCGCGTGCGCGCTCACGTTCATCGAGCAGAACTTCGGCCCGCACATGCTGCAGAAGGCCGCCGTCTTGTAGCCCTCGGCGGGCAGCGTCTCGTCGTGCATGCGGCGGGCGGTGTCCGGGTCCAGCGACAGGCGGAACTGCTCGTTCCAGTCGAAGGCGAAACGGGCGCGCGAGAGGGCGTCGTCCCGGTCCCGGGCTCCGCGGCGGTGCCGCGCCACGTCCGCCGCGTGGGCCGCGATCTTGTAGGCGATCACGCCCTGCTTCACGTCCTCGGCGTCGGGCAGGCCCAGGTGCTCCTTCGGCGTGACGTAGCAGAGCATGGCCGCGCCCGCGGTCCCCGCGGCGGTGGCCCCGATGGCCGACGTGATGTGGTCGTAGCCGGGGGCGATGTCGGTCACGAGCGGGCCCAGGACGTAGAACGGGGCCTCGTCGCACTCCTGGATCTGCCGCTCGACGTTCATGGCGATCTGGTCGAAGGGGATGTGGCCGGGGCCCTCGACCATGACCTGCACGTCCTTCTCCCAGGCCTTGCGCGTCAGCTCGCCGAGGGTCTTGAGCTCGGCGAACTGCGCGACGTCGGAGGCGTCGGCCAGGCATCCCGGCCGCAGCCCGTCGCCCAGCGACAGCGTGACGTCGTGCTTGCGCGCGATCTCCAGGATCTTGTCGTAATGGACGTAGAGCGGATTCTGCTTGCGATGGTGGACCATCCACTGCGCGTGCAGCGCGCCGCCGCGGGAGACGATGCCGGTGATGCGGTGCTGGACCATGGGCAGGTACTCGTAGAGGACGCCGCAGTGCACGGTCATGTAGTCCACGCCCTGCTCGGCCTGGTGCTCGATGTTGCCGATCAGGTCGTCCACGGTCAGGTCCTCGACGCGGGTGACCTGCTGGACGGCCTGGTAGATGGGCACGGTGCCGATGGGCACCGGGGAGTCCGCGATGATGGCCGCCCGGATCTCGTCGATGCCGCCGCCCGTGGACAGGTCCATCACCGTGTCCGCGCCGTAATGGACCGCGGCGTGCAGCTTCTGGAGCTCGCCGGCCACGTCCGAGTGGATGGACGAGTTGCCGATGTTCGCGTTGATCTTGCAGCGGGCGTTGATGCCGATGCCCATGGGGTCCAGGCGCGCGTGATGCACGTTGGCGGGGATCACCATGCGCCCCCGCGCCACCTCGTCGCGCACGAACTCCGGGGTGACCTCCTCGCGCTCCGCCACCCGCGCCATCTCCGGCGTCACCATCCCCCGGCGCGCGTAGTGCATCTGCGTGGCCGTCTCGCCCGTGTACTTGGTCCTCTCCATCTTCGTTTCCTTCCTATCGCGGGGCCCAAAACGAAACGAGGGGCGGACCCTGCGGGCCAGCCCCTCGAGGTCGCTTCCCTCCGCTGGTCCTAACCAGGTCAGGTTCAAGGGGTCGGTGGCGCGAGACCCACTCTCTCAGCCCCACGCGTGAGGCCCCCCCAGCGAACGATCGCTTGTCGATTCGATGATACGGCCGAGGGGCCGCGACGTCCAGTAGCGAACGTCCAGTAGTGTGACTACGCGCCGCCGCTCACCGCGGGCAGGTGGCGTTCACGATCTCGGCCCGCTTGCGCTTGAACTCATCCACCCAGCGGGCGACGGGCGCGGGCTGCGGCCAGTCCTGACCCGGCTTCGGCTGCCGGCGCTCCACGCGCGCGACCTCGAAGAGGTCGCGGATCTGGTCGTCCGAGAGCTGCGCCAGGAGGTCGGCCAGGAACTTCCGGCCTGCTTCGCTGATGCGCGGGTTCTTGAGCGTGCCCGTGAACGACTTCTTCAGGTCGGCCACGCAGTTGTCGGGGTCCTTCCAGATCCGCGTGCTCGACCAGTTCTCGAAGTTCAGGCTGCCCTTCGAGTTGCTGTTGGTGATGATGGGCTTGCCGAACGTGACCCCGAGGTCGTTGAGCATCATGAGGGGCTTGCCGCACGTGCCGCGCGCCTTGTCCTCGGAACCCGGCAGGCAGAGGAGCCGCTGCTGCTGCGCCTTGCTGTCGGTGTGCTTGATCATGACCGCCAGCAGCTTCAGCGCGTCGCGGTGCGCCGGCGGCGCGCCGCCCGCGGACTCGTCCACCAGGTCCAGCTCCGGCCATTTCCAGCCGGAGTCGGGCTTGCTCTCCAGGGTCTTGCCGGGCAGCTTCCGCTCGACCAAAGCCGGGTCGAAGGTCACCGGCGAGGGGGCGGGGACGGGATCGTGGAAGGGATCCGCGGAGCATCCCCGGCACACCACGCGCACCGGGTACATCCGGTCGGCGCCGAAGCCGAGGGCCCAGAGCAGGCGCGTGGCCACGACCTCGGCGTACACCTCGCCGTTCGAGACCCCGTACTTGACCTTCAGCTCGTCGTCCTTGGTGTCCTTGCAATAGAACTTGGGGCTCTTCCCCGTCCCCTCCTCCTTCGTCTTGTCGCAGGTGATCGTCTCGCCCGGCGCATACGCGCCTTTGCCCTGCGGCCCGGCCTTGATGTCCATGGCCGGGACGTCCGTCGGCGTCCAGACCTGCGAGCGGCGGATCAGGTCGCGCCGGGCCTCCTTGGTCAGGCTCTCGAGGGGAGAGCGCGGGCCGCTGGGCTTCGCGGTGCTGGCGCAGCCCGTCCCGACCGCCGCCGCGAGAATCGCCGCCGCGGCGGCGCGCAGTGCGCTTGGCATTGAATCCAGTATAGTGGCGCGCCCGAGGACGGCCCAGCCGGCGGGGTCAACTTTCCGCGGCGGCTCAGCGGATCTCGAGCATCCGGTCCAGGGCGCTCCGGGCGGCGCGGGCGATGCCGTCGGGGACCTTCACCTGGTTCACGACCTCGCCCACGACCAGGCTCTCCAGCGCCCACAGCAGGTGCGGCGGGTCGATGCGGGCCATCGTGCTGCACACGCAGAAGCAGTCGTCGAGGCTCACGACCTGGCGCTCCGGCGCCACCTCGCGGGCCAGGCGGTTGACCATGTTCAGCTCGGTACCGACCGTCCACTTCGTGCCCGACGGGCTGTCCCGCACCGTCTTGAGGATTCCTTCCGTGGATCCGATGGCGTCGGCCTTCTGCGCGACCTCGAACCGGCACTCGGGGTGGACGATCACGCGCACGCCGGGGATCTGCTCGCGCCGGCGGTCCACCATCTCCGGCGTGAAGCGGTTGTGGACGGAACAGTGGCCCTTCCACAGCACCACGCGCGCGGAGCGGAGCTGGTCGTCCGTCAGGCCCCCGCGCTCCTCGTACGAGTCCCAGACCGGCATGGCCTCGAGCGGGACGCCCATGCGGTAGCCCGTGTTGCGGCCCAGGTGCTGGTCGGGGAAGAACAGCACGCGCGGCTTGCGGCGAAAGGCCCAGTCCAGCACCGCGCGCGCGTTGGAGGAGGTGCACACGGCCCCGCCGTTGCGGCCGACGAGGGCCTTCAGGGCGGCGGTGGAGTTCATGTACGTGACGGGCAGGATGTCCTCGCCCAGGACCTCGGTCACCTGCTCCCAACACTCCTCGACCTGGTCCGTCTCCGCCATG
>DAINRN010000008.1:7136-8074 GCA_036741815.1 Acidobacteriota bacterium | reverse complement strand
TCTGGTGCGCGGCGGAAAGGATGTCGGCGGACTCGGCCATGAAGTGGACGCCGCAGAAGACGATGAACTCGGCCTGCGGGCGCGTGGCCGCGAGCAGGGCCAGCTTGAAGGAGTCGCCCGTGAAGTCGGCGTGGGCGATGACCTCGTCGCGCTGGTAGTGGTGGCCCAGGATCACCAGCCGGGACCCGAGCTCCCGCTTCGCGCGGGTGATCCGGTCCTGGACCTCTTCCCGCGAGGCGCCGACGATGGGCTCGGGCAGCGCGACCTGGAGCATCCCCTCCTCGAGTCCATTATGCTTTGATCGAGCTTGACCGATGCTGCTCGGCGCCCACGTGCCCACCACCGGCGGCGTCCCCAACGCCCCCGCCAACGGCCGCGCGATCGCGGCCACCGCCATCCAGATCTTCACGCGCAACCAGCGGCGGTGGGCGTGCAAGCCCCTGGCGCGCGGCGAGGCGGCCGCCTTTCGCGCGGCCCTGAAGGGCAGCGGCGTGCGGGCCGTCCTCTCCCACGCCTCGTACCTCATCAACCTCGCGAGCGTGGTGCCCGACTTCCTGGAGAAGAGCCGGCACGCCCTGGCCGAGGAGCTCCGCCGCTGCCACCATCTCGGCATTCCCCACGCCGTCGTCCATCCCGGCGCGCACATGGGGGCCGGCGAGAAGGCCGGCCTCGACGCCGTGGCCCGCAGCCTGGACCACGTCCTGCGGCGCACGCGCGGGCGCCGGGCCACGGTGCTCCTGGAAGTCACCGCCGGGCAGGGGAGCTGCCTCGGGCACAGCTTCTCCCAGCTGGCCGGGATCCTCGACCGCGTGAAGGAGCCGGAGCGCGTGGGCGTGTGCCTCGACACGTGCCACCTCAACGCCAGCGGCTACGACATCGTCAGCCCCGAGGGCTGGGAGGAGACGATGGACTCCTTCTCGCGCACCGTGGGCCTGCAC
>DAINRN010000008.1:0-7126 GCA_036741815.1 Acidobacteriota bacterium | reverse complement strand
AAGCTGAAGGCCATCCACCTGAACGACGCCCGGTCCGCGCGCGGCAGCCGCCTCGACCGCCACGAGCGCGCGGGCCGCGGGCACCTCGGCCTGGAGACCTTCCGCCGGATCCTCAACGACCCGCGCCTCGCGCGCGTGCCCATGGTCGTGGAGACGCCGGGGCCGCTCGAGGAATGGAGGAAGGAGATCGAGGTGTTGCGCGGCCTCATCGCCCCGGGGGCGGCGCGGCCACGCCGAAGCCGGACGGCATGACCGCGGACGCCCAGGGCCTGGCAGCGCGCGTCAAGGCCCTGGCCCTGGAGGCGGGGTTCGACCTGGCGGGGATCGCGCCCGTGGACCCGCCCGCGGAGCTGGCCTTCTTCGCCCGCTGGGTGGACCGGGGCTACGCCGGGGAGATGCGCTACCTGACCGGGCAGGTGGAGGCCCGCAGCGACCTGCGCGCCTCGTTCCCCTGGGCCCGCTCGGTGATCGCGGTCGGCCTGCAATACGACACCCCGGGGCCCTACTCCGTCGACGCCGCCCGGGACCGCGGCTGGATGGCCCGCTACGCCTGGGGCGACGACTACCACGACGTCATGGGCGCCATGCTCGGCCGCCTCGAGGAGCGCCTGGCCGCGGAGGCGGGACCGTTCCGCTCGCGCGCGTACGTGGACACGGGCCCCATCGTGGAGCGCGCGTGGGCCGCCGCCGCTGGCCTCGGCGCCTGGGGCAAGAACACCTGCCTGCTCCATCCCGAGCACGGGTCCTGGTTCTTCCTGGGCGAGCTCCTCACCGACCTCGAGCTGGCCGGCGACGGTCCCCGGGCCGACATGTGCGGGAGCTGCACCGCCTGCCTGGACGCCTGCCCCACCGGCGCCCTGCCCGCCCCCTACGTGCTCGACGCCACGCGCTGCATCAGCTACCTGACCATCGAGGTGAAGGGCGCCATCGCGGAGGACCTCCGCCCGGCGCTGGGCCGCCACGTCTTCGGCTGCGACATCTGCCAGGACGTCTGTCCATGGAACCGCCGGCGGCGGCATCACGGCGGGGAGGCCTTCGCGCCGAGGCCCGGCCTGCTGGCCCCCGACCTGTCCGAGCTCGCCGCGCTGGACGACGAGATGTTCCGCGCGCGCTTCCGCAGGAGCGCGGTGAAGCGCGCCAAGCGGCGGGGCCTGCTCCGGAACGTGGCGGTGGCCCTGGGCAACGCCGGGGACGTCTCGCGCCGGCCCGTGCTCGAGCGGCTGGCAAGCGACGACGATCCCGTCGTCCGCGAGCACGCCCTCTGGGCCCTGCGCAGGCTGGACGACAAAAAAGGGGGGGGCGTCGCCGCCCCCCCCGGATGAATGGTGCGATGATTCTCGTCGCTGCGGTTACAGCCGCACGGTCTCCTTCACACGGACCGTCCAGCGCGAGCCGGCCGGCATCTCGACGTCCTGCCCCCTGTTGATCAGGACCGCTCCGGTGCCCGCCCCGGCGCCGATGATGGCGCCCTTCTTGGCCCCGCTGCCGCCGTTCACGATGCCGCCGATGATGGCGCCCGCGGCGGTGCCGCCCCCGATGATCTTGGCGTCGCGCCCGTGCTGGGCCTCCGCGGTCATGGCCAGGTCGCTCACCGCGACCCGGTGGCTCTCGCCGCGGACCGTGAGGGTGTCCCACTTCACGGCCAGGTGGGCCCGCCCGCTGACGCGGCCCGCGCGGTCCACCTCGGTCACCCGGCCCCGCAGCACGGAGCCGCCGGGCAGGACCACGTCGCCGTCCTCGCTCGTGGCCCTCTCTACGCGTGCGGTGACCGACTGCCCCTCGTGAGAAGTCTCGGTGGAGAGCGGGGTCTCCAGCACCAGGGTCAGGGACGTCCCCGCGGGGATCTCCTCGCGGCGCGGGCCCGGGTCGCCGGTGGCGGCCCAGGGGTCGCGCTCGCGCTCACCCGAGCCGCTCGTGGTCCGCGCCGTCGGCTCCTCCACGCGCTCCCCCTCGTCGGGGATCACCGACACGCGCGAGCTGGCCGACCGCGTCGGCGTCGTCTTCTTCGGCGCCGTCGAGCGACGCACGGTCCGCTGCTCCAGGACGATTGGCGCGGCCGCCGGCGCCGTGGCCGGGGCCTGCAGGTTGGTGCCCAGGGCCGGCGTCTCCGCGGCCTTCTTCTCCAGCTCGGCGATCCGCAGCTCCAGCGCCGCCGTCTTGTCCTTCTCTGCCTTCAACTCCGCGGCCGCCTTGTCGGAGGCGGGAGTCTGCTGGCAGGCGGCGAGCGAAGCCGCCGTCAACAGCGCCAATCCCGAAACGATCACTCGGTTCATCTCACGCCTCCTTCCACCCCAATGTGGTGGCCAGTCGCTGACACCGCTTGTTTGTGCAAGAGCGATACCAGGGCCGCCGGCGGCCAAACTGCCGGGCGTCAACGACTTGGAGGATCGGCCTCCGTCCGGAGCGAGGGACGGGTGTCCTCTCTACGGGTCGCTGCCTCGGCGATCAGCCGGTTGTTGTCGCCGAGCACCGCGTAGGAGCGCGCGAGCGCCAGAAGGCAGGTGACGAAGGTCGCCCAGGCGGTGGCCTCGTGCACCCAGGCCGGCATTGCCCGGGTGTGGGCGGCCGCGCCCAGGATGAAGTTCGTGATGACGAGGAGGAGGGCTCCCGTCAGCAGCGGGAAGATCCGGGACTTCAGGGCGATCGTCCGCCGGCGGAAGGATTCGCCCCAGCCCGAGGCCTTCTCCAGCTCCTTCATCTCCACGCCCGTGGCGATGAGGAAGAACATGATGAACGAGTGCGCCATGACCAGCAGGGTGGTGCTGAGCAGCGCGGCCATGAAGTGCGTCCGCATGGACACCGGGGCGCCGGGCACGCGGTAGCCGAGGAGGATCGCCGCCGCCAGGCCCAGCGTGCCCAGCGCCTCCAACGTCAGCAGGCCGATCGCCACCTCTACCTCGCCGAGGCTTCGCGCGGCATTCAGCCGGGACGCAGGGCGGGGGCGGCGTCTCCGGCCGTGAAGAGCGGGCCGGACACGCCCAGGCGCGCGGCCATATCCTCGAACGCGGCGCGCTGGAACCCCTCCGCGGCCCGCTCCACCACGCCCGCAGGGTTCACCAGGAAGAGCGTGGGCACCGTGGTGAGCCCCAGCTCGCGCGAGAGGGGATACGGATCCGGCTCCAGCCGCACGGGCATGTCGCCTTCGGCCCCCGCGAGGAGCGCGCGGGCCGATGCCGCGTCGTCCTGCAGGACCAGGACGACCGAGGAGCCCTGCCCGCGGCGCTCGTGCATCCTCTTCAAGTACGGGACGACAAGGCGGGTTGTGCCGCAATCGGAATGACCGACGGTGACGAGGTTCAACGAGCCGGGAGGCGCCTCGAGGACAGGCCGGGAGGTCCCGTTCAGATCGGGGAGCGAGATCTTCGGGAAGGCCGGGAAGGCACGAGCGGACACTGTCATGCCTCCACGAAGTCGGTCTTCACCCGATTCGGGATGATCCCCGCTTGATGTCCCCGGTCCAGCAGGACCTGCACCGCCTGCCGACCCCGCTCGCCGCAGTCGAGGGTCATCTCGTTGACCCACATCCCGACGAACCGGTCCGCGATCCCGGGGGCCATCCCGCGGGCGAAGGTCATCGCGTATTCCAGCGCCTCCTGCCGGTGGTCGAGTGAATAGCGGACGGTCTCGCGCACCAGCCGCGTGAGGCGCGCCATCAGGTCCGGACCGAGGTCCCGGCGCACCGCATTCCCGCCCAGGGGAAGGGGAAGGCCCGTCTCCTCCTTCCACCAGGCCCCGAGGTCCACGACCTTGCGCAGCCCCTGGCCGCCGTAGGTGAGCTGGCCCTCGTGGATCACCAGGCCGAGGTCGGCCCGTCCGTCCGCGACCTCGTCCAGGATGACGTCGAACGGGACCACCCTCGTCCGCGCGGCGGGAGCGAAGAGCTTCAGCGCCAGGTAGGCGGTGGTCAGCGTCCCGGGCACGGCCACCACGCGGTCGCCGATCCCCGCGGGATCGATCGCATCGCGGGCCACGACCAGCGGGCCGTAGCCGTCGCCGATGCTGCCGCCGCAGGGCATGAGCGCGTAGCTCGCCGCCACGTAGGGGTAGGCGTGGAAGGAGATCGCGGTCACCTCGTGGCGGCCCTCGCGCGCGGCGCGGTTGAGGCTCTCGATGTCCCCCATCACATGGACGATCTCGAGCCCGCCCGTGTCCACCTTGCCCCGGGCCAGGCCGTAGAACATGAACGCGTCGTCGCTGTCGGGGCTGTGGGCCAGGGACACCTTCACTGCTCGCATCATAGTGCACCGCCTCGCACCACGCGTGCTAGACTCCCAGCCAGGATGGCGGCCCCTCGTCTCATCTGCCTGGGCCTTGCCGCGGCCCTTGGAGCGTGCGCCACCGCGGGCTCGCCTCCGGTGGCGGTGGACTTCACCCCCGCGCGGGCCGCCCTGGAGGACGCGCGGCAGGCCGGGGCGCCCAAGAGCGCGGCCGAGACCTACGCCGAGGCCGATTCCCACCTGAAGGAAGCCGAGGCACTGGTGGCCACCCAGGGGAGCGGCGCGCGAGACCGCTCGCTGCGGGCCGACGGCCTGGCGCGCCTGGCCGCCGCCGAGGCCCGGTGCGCGGCCGCCGCGGCGCGGCTGTCCGTGAGCGCGAAGGTGGAGCGGGAGAAGCGCACCGCCAACACCGCGGACGTCGACCGGCTCAACGCGCGCCTCAAGAAGAGCGAGGAGGACCAGCGCCGCCTGGAGGAGCGCATCGCGCTGCTCCAGCGCGACCTGGAGCTGACCGAGACGGAGATCATCCGCACCAAGGCGCGGCTGAAGGGCATCGAGACGCGGGCCGAGGCCAGCTCCGCCATCGCCGAGGCGCGCATCCTCGCCGGCCGCCTGGACGCCAAGGCGCGCGCCGCGACCCTGAGCCTCTGCAACGAGAACATCGCCAAGGCCGAGGCGCAGCTCACCGCGACGCCGGTCAACTACGGGGCGGCGGTGTTCTTCGCCACCAAGGCCCAGGACATCGCCAAGAAGGCGCAGGAGGCCTCCGATCCCGGCCGCCGCGCGGCCTCCGACGACCAGCGGCCCGCCCCCCAGGCCAGCTACCGCGTGAAGGCGAAGAGCGCGAACATCCGGAAGGGGCCGGACGTCACCGAGGACGTGCTCGCGGAGGCGCCCGAGGGCAGCGTGCTCGAGGCCAGCGCGGTCAAGGGCGACTGGGTGAAGGTCACCCACAAAGGGACCACGGGATGGGTGTCGCGGTCGGTCCTGGAATGAGCGCGCCCGGCGCGCCCGGCCGCTAGACGACCTTCGCGTCGTCCGCCGGCGGCACCGGCGTCCCCGCCAGCGAGACGCGATCCCGGCCCGCGGCCTTGGCGGCGTACAGCGCCCCGTCCGCGGTGTCCACCAGCCCGCGCGCCGCCCGGCCGTCCAGCGGGAACGTGGCTACCCCGATGGAGACCGTGGTCCGGCCCAGGACGCCCGCGCGGTGGCCGTGGGCCCCCACCGCCGTGCGTATCTTCTCCGCCACCTCCGCGGCCTGCTCCTTGGTGCACGAGGGCAGCAGCACCGCGAGCTCCTCTCCGCCGTAGCGGAAGGCAATGTCGGTGGTGCGGATCGACTTCGTCACCTGGGCGGCCACGCGCCGCAGCTCTTCGTCGCCCTGCGTGTGGCCCCAGCGGTCGTTGTACTGCTTGAAGTGGTCGAGGTCGAGCAGCAGAAGGCTCAACGGCCGCTCCTCGCGCTCGCAGCGCCTCATCTCCTTGTCCAGGTTGTCCTGGAAGTGGCGGCGGTTGAACAGGCCGGTCAGGGCGTCGGTGATGGCCTGATCGTGGAGATGCCGGTTGGCGGCCTCGAGGTCGGCGTTCTTCAGGGCCAGCTCGTTCCGCGCCTCTTCCAGGAGCTTCGTCTTCTCCTGGATGGTGGCCGCCATGTTGTTGAAGCTCTGGGTCAGCTCGGTCAGCTCGTCGCGGCCGGCCACGGGCAGCCGCACATCCAGCTCGCCCGCGCTCAGGCGCTTGGCCGCCCCGGAGAGGCGCTGGATCGGCCGCAGCATCCCCGCCGCCACCACGAAGCTCATCAGGAAGACCGCCGCGATGGCCGGCACGCCGACCATCAGCAGCCGGTTGCGCGACTCGTCGAGCGAGCGATAGGCGACGTTCGCGGGGACCGTGGCCGCCAGGAAACCACCGGGGCGTTGGAGCTGCATCAGGCCATACACGGTGCGGCCGAGGACCGCGAGCCGGGCCTCGGTCACGGGCCCGATCGTGCCGTCCCGCTCGGGCATGGGCACGGGGAACCTCTCCTTGCCCGGCGCGTCCACCACCTTTCCGCCCTTGATGAGGACGTGGCCCTCGTCGTCGAGCAGCCAGAAGAGCGGCGGCGGGTCCGTGGAAGGCATGGCGAGCAACGATTCCAGCTCGCTGAGGTCGAGCCTCTCCGCGAAGTAGCCCACCGTGCGGTCGTTGCGGCCCTGGATGGTGTGCATGACGAGGATGGTGGGCCGGCCCAGGTACTCGGACCGATGGACCGGGCTCACCGTTCCACCGCGGGTGGGGCCGCCGCCCGCGAGCAGCTTCGCCCCCCATTCCTCCAGCTGCTCCTCACGGGTGGAGGCCAGGATGTTCCCGGACAGGTCCACGATGAAGAGCGACTCGTAGGTCTTGTAGTGGCCCAGGACCGACTCCAGGTAGTCCTTCAGGTCGCGGCGCGCGCGCTCGGCGTCGCCTCCGGGGCGAGACAGCATCTCCACGGCCTCGAAGACCACGAACGACGTGGACCAGCGCGAGGCGTCGTGCACGCGCTCGGTCATCCACGCGTCGACCTGGCCGGCGGTGCGGAAGAGCTGGTTGTTCACCGTCTCCCGGACCTTCTCGCCCAGGATCTCCGCGTTGCGCTGGATCAGGTACCAGCCCATGAGCAGCACGGGGACGGTGACGCAGAGCAGGACGACGGCCAGGATCTTCGTCCGGAGGCTGACACGGACCAGCCGCGCGGCCAGACCGCCCCGCTCGCTCACGACTTACGCCTCATGGCCGGAGCGAATGATAACAGCAAGCGGGCCTATAATCAGGCTCCCGCTCGCGCGGAGCGGGGCACTTTGGGCGACACTGCCATCCGTATCCACGGCGTCACGAAGTCCTACGCCGGCCACGTGGCGGTGCGGGACCTGACCCTCACCGTGCCGCGGG
>DAINRN010000007.1:6469-22342 GCA_036741815.1 Acidobacteriota bacterium | reverse complement strand
GCGCTCGTAGGCCACGTTGACGCCCGACAGCGCCGCCGCCGGACCATCCCGCAGCGGCGGCATCTGCGCCGCGTACTCGCACAGGTACAGCGCCCAGTCGCGGGCCCGCGCCTCCAGCCCGTTGTCCACGGGGCCGCCCACCACGGGATGGCCGCGCTCCTGGTCCGCGCGCAGCGCGTCGAGCCATCCCGGCGCGGCCGTGCAGTGGTCCTCGGTCAGGACCACGAGCTGCCCGTGCGCGTGGTCGAGGCCCAGGGCCCGCAACCGAAACACGGGCGTGCCGCGCGGCGCCCGCAGGAAGCGGAACCGGGGGTAGCGTGCCTCGAGGCGGGCGATGCCGCCGGCCTCGACGTCGGCGGCCACGATCACCTCGGCCTCCGCGGTCTGCGGCTCGAGGCTCTCCAGGCAGTGGCGCAGGACCGTCTCGCCCGAGAACGACGCCACCACCACGCTGACGTCGGTAGACATCCCGCTACTCCACGCGCGCCAGGCTGCGGCCCGGCCCGAGCAGTGCGCCCACCGCCTCACCCCACGCCCAGCTCAGCAGGAAGGTCAGGAGCACGGGCGAGGCCAGCGCGAAGCGCGCGCCGTGCCGCCGCTTGCGGGCCACGGCCCCGAGCAGGCGGCCCATCAGGAGCGGCGGCAGCAGGGGAGTCGCGCAGGCGTAGCCCACGCGCTTCCACCAGGGCGACCCCTTCAGGCGCTGGCCGGCGAACGAGCGCGAGTAGTGGTACCGCTGGGCGAGGAAGTGGCCGTAGCCGAGAGTCTTCTTGTGGACGACCGACAGGTCCGGGTCGCTGTGGAAGGCCACGCCCAGGTCGCGCATCCGGTCGTGGAGGAACGATTCCCACACCTCCGCGCGTGCCTCCGGCCCCACGCGATCGAGCACCGTGCGGTCGTAGACGCTGTTGTTGCCGGTGATCTCGCGCACGACGCCGCGGGGGACGGGCGGCATGAACCGCGCGTACTCGCAGAAGAAGGCCGCCCAGTCCACCGTGCGCTCCACACTTCCGTTCTCCACCGCTCCCCCGATGACCAGGGCGCCCGCCTGGCGCTGGCGCGCGATCGCCTCCAGCCATCCGGGCTGGACGTTGCAGTGGTCTTCGAGGACGGCGATCATCCGTCCCCGCGCCGCCGCCATTCCCATCGCGCGCAGGGCCGGCACCGACGTGCCGGGCTCGGCGGCGATGACCTGCACGGCCGGGAAGCCTTCGCGAACGGCGGCCCGCGTCTCCGCGCCGCAGCGATCCACGACCAGGACCTCGGAGGCCACCTGTCCTTCCTGGCGCGCGAGGGCCTCCAGGCACTCGCCCAGCGCCGGGAACCCGTTCACCGACGCGATGACGACGGAGACGAGCGGATCCGCGCTCACGCACCGCTCCGGGTGCCCGCCGCGTCGAGGTAGCCGGCGGCCTCGCCCGCGGCCCAGGCCAGGATGAAGCAGACGAGGATGGGCAGCGCGGCCGCGAACCGGGCGCGGTCCCGTCCGCCGCGCAGCACGCGCCCGGAGATCCGGGCCAGGAGGACGGCGGGGACGAGCGGCGAGGCGAGGACGTAGAGAACGCAAACCGCCGTCCCGCGGCCGCGCAGCCGCGTGCGCCCGAACCGGCGCCCGTGCTCGAACCGCTGCCGGACGAACCGCCGGAAGCCGAACGAGGTCCGCTGGGCCACGCGCATGTTGGGCACGAACGTGAGCGTCCGGCCCGCGCTCAGGAATCGCCGGTGGAACTCCTGCTCCCAGAAGCCGTCCCGCAGCAGCTCGGCGTGCGCCAGGACCGCCGCCCGCTTGTACGACGCGTTGTCCCCGGCCAGGTCATCCCGGCTCTCCTCTCGGCCGCCGCGCGCGTAGGCGCTGTACCTCATGAAGTACGTCGCCCAGTCCACGAGGCCGCCCCCGCACGGCGGATCGATGGGCCCGCCGATCGCGGGCGAATCGAGGCGCGCATGGCTGCGACGTATGACGGGCACCCAGTCGGGCGCGGGCGTGAAGTGCGCGGTCGTGATCGCCACCACGTCGCGGCCGGCGCGCTGCATCCCCAGGCCCCACAGCCCCGGTATGGGCAGGTCGCGCGCGGCGTCCACCCAGGCCACTCCGCCGAAGCGGTCCTTCAGCTCGACCGGGCAGGGCGCGCTCGAGACCACGATGACCTCGGTGCCGTCCGGGCGCTGCGCGGCCAGCGACTCGAGGCACTCCGGAAGGCCGGCCGTGTCCTGCCACGCGGCCACCACCACCGAGACCGAGGGCTCAGGCAAGGGAGGCCGCTCGGCGCAGGCCGGTCACGAACAGCGCGGCGTGACGGTAGACCACGCGGCCGCCCGCTGCCTTGACTCGGGCGGCTGCGGCGTTGACCTCGTCTCGCAATGCGCTGACCTCTTCCTCGGTCACGCGCGCAAGCCGGTCGCGTACGACGGTCGAGAAGGTCCGTTGAACCTCCCAGAATTCCTCCGGGCCCTCCAAGACGGTCTCGCGTCCCTCCCAGAACGTCCGCACGTCTTCAAAGCCTGCTGCGCGGACGAGACGGGCCAGGTTCACCGACTTGTGATGGTGAACGTGCGGCTCCGCGTCCGCAGGGCCGAGCCTCTGCGTGACGAGGTTCTCGAGGAAAGCAGGCGCCGTGAGCTCCCGTCCCCGCAGCCGGCGCCACGACTCTCCGGCGCGCTCGAAAGCGCGCCGGACCGCGGCGGCCGAGAGCAACGGCGGCCCGCTGCCCACGGCCACGGCCAGGCGGCCTCCCGGGCGGAGGACGCGGTTCATCTCCTTCAGCGCGGCCAGCGGGTCGGGCAGGTGGTGCACCGCGAAGAGCGAGACCACCGCGTCGAACGAGGCGTCCGGCAGCCCGAGGGCCTGGGCGTCCAGGACGCGGAACGTCACATTCCCCGGGTCCACCATGCCCGCGGCCTTCGCCCGCGCCGTGGCCAGCATCTCCTCGGAGATGTCCACGCCCAGGACCGTTCCCTCCGGCGCCACGCGGGCCGCCGCGGGGAACGCCACCACGCCCGTGCCCGTGCCCACGTCGAGGACGTGGTCGCCGGGCCCGACCCCGGCCGCATCCAACAGCCGGCGGGCCAGCGGCGCGGAGAACCGGTCGCTGAAGCGGTCGAAGGCGGGGGCGACGCCGTCGTAGCTGGACGCGTCCCGGAGGGACGTTCGCGCCCCCGACGGGTTCATGGCGCGTGCGCTCCCGAGACGACGTGGCGGGCCACGCCGATGGCCAGGGCCACGCCGCTGTAGACGTAGTACAGGACGTGGAGGGGCACCACCCGGACGGCGAACCAGGCGCCGCGCTCACGGGCGAAGAACGCGTAGAACCGGCGGTTGATGGCGACGATGGCCAGCAGCAGCGCCGCGGCCACGAGCAGCCACGTCAGGGTCCCCATGCCGAGCGCGCGCCACGGCGCCGCAACCAGCGCCAGCACGACGCTGTAGGCCAGGGCCGCCGAGACGCGCTGCCCAAGCTTGAGGTTCAGGTCGTCGGGGAGGCTGCGGTCGCGGAGGATCAGCTCGGTCCAGGGCACCCCACGGTCCCACACGTCGGATTTCACGATCCCGGCGAGCGTCCAGCGCTTCAGGTGGGTGGCCTGGATGTCCTTGCGCAGCGCGATCCGGCGTCCCGCACGCCGCAGCCGCGCGCCCAGCTCGATGTCCTCGATGCACGGCCGCCCGTAGCGGGCGTCGAACCCCCCCATCTCCAGGAAGATCGAGCGCTTGATCGCCCCGCACCCGCTCCAGAAGGTGGAGGCCTCGGCGGACCCCTCCTGGTGCACGAAATGGTGGAAAAGGTTCTTGTACTGGGAAAGGAAGTTCGAAGCGCCCGGGCGCAGGTCGTACGATCCGAACAAGGCGTCGATCCCGGGATCCGCGGCGAAGGCCGACGCCACGCGCCCGACGGTCTCCGGATGCACGCAGACGTCGGCGTCCACGAAGAACAGGTGCTCGCCCCGCGCCGCCTCCGCCCCCCGGTTGCGGGCGGCGGCGGGCCCCGAGTGCCGCTCCAGGCGCAGGACCCGCGCGCCCAGCGAGGCGGCCACGTCGGCGGTCTCGTCGGTGGAGGCGTCGTCCACCACGATGACCTCGCGGTCCGCGCCGTCCGACGCGGCCAGGCTCTTCAGGCAGGAGCGCAGGTGGCCGGGGTCGTTCCGGACGGGGACCACGACCGAGATCACGGCGCGCCCCTCTGGTGGCGGAAGCGCGCCACCGTGTTGTAGAGCCACGAGCCCACGTAGCCCACGACGAGGCCGCAAGCGAAGGCCCACACGAATCCCACCAGGCTGCCCACGAAGGTGACGCTGTAGCCGACGAAGTACTGGGCCAGCAGCGACAGGTGAGGCCCGACCTCGTGGCCGCCGCCGCCTTTCAGCACGAGCCAGTTGGTGGCCACGAAGAGGCCGAGGCCCGCGACCAGGCCGGCCACGATCCCGAAGGACAGCGCGTTGACGCGCAGCAGCCGGGTCTCTACCAGCCGCTCGATCTCCCGTTCGTCGTCGTCGCGTGGTGTCATGCTCGGCCTCGCCTCAGATCTCGTCCAGGAGCTTGCGCAGGTAGGCCCGCCGCGCGCGCCACCGCAGCAGGGCCACGTAGCCCAGCATGGCCGCGTTGCGCGCGTGGGCGAAGGTCCAGCCCAGGACGTACCCGCCCAGCGCGCCATAGGCCAGGCCCAGCACGCTGCCGAGCGAGCTCACCTCGTATCCCGGCAGGTACTGGCCCAGGAGCGACAGCGTCGGTCCCACCACCGGGCCGCCCTTGGCGACGAGGATCACGCTCATCAGGAACAACAGCGCGCCTGACACCGCGCCCGCGGACACGCCCAGGGCCACCGCGTCCAACCGCGCCAGCAGGACGGCCAGGGCCCGCTGCATCAGCACGTCCATGGAGCGGGGCGCCGCGGGCCCGGCCACCTCCTCGTGGTACTCGAGGTCGGCGTTGACGCTCCAGAGGTCGTTCTTCTCGCCGAACAGCATGTTCCGCACCGCGTACATCCCGGTGAGCATCGAGTGGTCCTGGTTGTTGTAGCGGTGGAGGCCGTTGCGGCCGACGCTCGCGCAGTTGGTGAGGCCGTCCACGTACTCCCGCACCACCGCCAGGTGCTCCGCGTAACCGGAGTCGTAGACCGGGTAGGACTTCGGCACGCGGAAGACGCAGCCGTCCTCGACGTCCGCGTAACGCGCCAACCCGATCCTGTCGATCTCCTTCCGGCCCAGCTCGACCAGCTCGGCGTCGCTCATGGTCCAGAGCTTGTCTCCCTCGTTGCAGAAGTACTCGAGGCCGAGGCTCGTCTTGCCGGGGTCGGGGACCATGTCCGGGCTCCAGTTCTTGAAGTTCTGGATGCGGGCCACGCGCACGTCCGGCTCGTGCACGTAGATCCAGTTGTCCGGGAAGAGGTCCGGCTTGTCCACGATCAGGCAGACGGTCAGGAAGTCGCGGTACTTGAGCTTCCGCGCGGCCTCGAGCACGGGCAGGGGCGGTGGCGGGTCCAGCCGGCGCACCAGCTCGGTGACGGGCATGCTCGAGATGAAGTCCGTCCCGCGCACCGTCTCCTCGCGGCCGCCCCTCACGATGCGCACGCCCTCGATCGCGTCGCCGCGCCGCTGGATGCGCAGCACGTCGGTGCCGAATCGCACCTCGCCGCCGCCCGCCTCGACGCGCTCCGTGACCGCGCTCCACATCATCCCCGGCCCCAGCCGCGGGTAGTGGAACTCCTCGATGAGCGTCTTCACCTTCTTGCCGGGACTGACGAACAGGCTCACGAGCACCGTCTTCAGCGACAGGTCCTTGATGCGCTGCGCCGCCCACTCCGCCTTCAGCTCGGAGCACGGTATGCCCCACACCTTCTCGGTGTACGTCTTGAAGAACGTCTCGAACAGCCGCTTGCCGAAGCGGTTCGTGACCCACTGCTCGAAGGTGTCCTCCTCGCGGTGGGGCAGCAGCCGCCAGCGGACGTAGCTCGCCATGATGAGGACGGCCTCGACCGGGCCCAGGCCGGCCAGCGCGTCCAGCGCCTTGAGCGGGTAGTAGAAGAACTTCTTGCGGTAGTAGATGCGCGACAGCCGTGGGCGCAGCAGGAACTCGTCCTGTAGCACCTCCCTCCAGACCCGCTCCACCTCCTCCGACTTCGTGAAGAAGCGGTGGCCCCCCATGTCGAAGTAGAAGCCCTTGTAGGTCTCGGTGCGGGCGAGGCCGCCGGGGATGTCGCGCCGCTCAAGGACGGTGGCCTTCTTGCCCAGCTTCGTCAGCTCGTAGGCGGCCGTGAGGCCCGCCGGCCCGCCTCCGATGATGACGAAAGACCGCTCGCCCGGTTCGTGGGTGGTCGCGGGGACGGGGGGGCGTTCGCTCTGGGGCTCGTGGCGGAGGGGCTGGCCGAGGTTCAGGTGTCCTCTCGAAGCGCCATCAAGTACTTGAAACAAGAGAGGATACCGCCCTCGGAACGCCGGTGTCAAGACGGGCCTGCAAGCGGCATCCTGGGCCTGATCCCGGGCGCTCGATCTAGAATGAGCGCCCGATGCCAGGACCCGCCGGGGCGCCGCGTCGACTGCTGACGCGGATCGCTCCCGCGTTGCGCACCGCGCTGCGCGAGGACTACGGAGCCGCCGCCCTGCGGGCCGACCTCATGGCCGGGGCGGTGGTGGGCGTCGTGGCCCTCCCCCTCTCCATGGCCCTGGCCATCGCCTCGGGCGTTCCTCCGCAGCACGGGCTGTACACCGCGATCGTAGCCGGCTTCACCATCGCGCTCCTGGGAGGCTCGCCGGTCCAGGTCTCCGGGCCCACCGCCGCCTTCGTGGTGGTGCTGGCCCCCATCGCCTCGCGCTTCGGCCTGGGCGGCCTGCTCCTGGCCACGCTCGCCGCGGGCGTGATCCTGTTCGTCATGGGCGTCGCCCGCATGGGACAGTGCGTCGAGTACGTGCCCTACCCGGTCACCACCGGGTTCACGGCGGGCATCGCCGTCGTGATCGGGACGCTGCAACTCAGGGATTTCCTCGGCCTCCACGTGACCCGCATGCCCGAGCATTACCTCGAGCGGCTGAGCGTCCTGCTGCGGGCCCTGCCGACGGTCCAGCCCGGCGACGTCTCCATCGGAGTGCTGACTCTCCTTCTGCTGGTGTTGTGGCCGCGCGTGAGCGTGCGCGTGCCCTCACCGCTCGTGGCCCTGACCTGCGCCGCGCTCGTGGCGGTGGTCGCGGCTCGCACGGTCCCCGGCTTCTCGGTCATCACCGTCAACACCCGCTTTTCGTACGGGACGGCGGGCGGGCCCCGGCCCGGCATCCCTCGCGACCCGCCGCGGCCGGTGGTGCCGTGGCGGCTGCCGGGTCCGGACGGCCAGCCCCTGCACGTCACGCTCGCCCTCCTGCGCGACCTGATGCCGTCGGCCTTCGCCATCGCCATGCTCGGGGCCATCGAGTCGCTGCTCTCCGCCACGGTCGCCGACGGCATGACACGGCGCAAGCACGACCCCGACGCCGAGCTGATGGCGCAGGGAGTGGGGAACATCATCGTCCCGTTCTTCGGCGGCATCGCGGCCACCGGCGCCATCGCGCGGACCGCCACGAACGTCCGCTCGGGTGCCCGGTCTCCGGTTGCCGCGGTCTTCCACTCGTTCGTGGTCCTGGCCGCGGTCGTCTTCCTGGCCCCGTGGCTCGGCTACCTCCCCATGGCCTCGCTGGCTGCTCTGCTCCTCGTCGTGGCCTGGAACATGAGCGACTCGAAGCACTTCGCGCACCTGCTGCGCGTCTCGCCCCGTGCGGACGTGGTGGTGCTTCTGACGTGCTTCACGCTCACCGTCGTCTTCGACATGGTCGTCTCCGTCACCGCGGGCGTGCTGATGGCCGCCATCCTCTTCATGCGGCGGATGGCGGAGGTGTCCAACGTGGAGCTGGTGGGGGAGGGGCATCCCGACCTCGCGGAGCCGTTGCCCCGCGGCGTCGTCCTCTACGACATCGCGGGACCGCTCTTCTTCGGGGCGGCCCAGCAGGCGATGCACGCGCTGCAGGCGGTGGAGGCCCGCCACGTGCGCGTGGTGATCCTGGACCTCGACCACGTCCCCGCCATCGATGCCACCGGCATCGTGGCCCTCGAGTCGCTGGTGGCGCGCCTCAACGAATCGGGCGTCAAGGTGATCCTCGTCGAGATCCAGGACCAGCCGCTGCGCGCCCTGGCCCGCGCCGGCTGGCGCAACCGCAAGGGCCGGCTGCGCATCTTCCGGTCCTTCGAGCGCGGCATCGCGGTGGCGCGGCGGACGGCCGCCGAGAGCGCGGCCGGCGCCGGTCCTCGCCCTTCGGCCGGACCGCTCAGCGCGGAGTGACCACCAGTCGCCTTTCCGGTCAACGGTGCCGCGCGGCGAGGCGGGCACAGTGCCGTGACGTCTACGCTCGGGCCTGCATCGGCCGCACCATCGTCCGCCACGGGCTCACGAGGGGCGCCCCGGCTCCTGGACATACCAGTTTTCGTGGAGTGACTTCGCAAGACATCGGAGACATTGCGTCTCGAGCCACTCGTGGCCGCAGGCGGGACACACGCCCCGCGTATCGAAGGTGTTCCACACGTGGCGGCATAGGCACATCCAGCGGTCGTGTCCGCCTGGCTTCCAGGAGCAACGAGGACATCGGATGCGACTTCGGCCTTCGTATTGGACAGGCCGCCCGCGTGACCTGCGGATTCGGACCCCAGCGGCAGTGCGTCTCCCACTTCTCCTCAGCGTGACGGGGCTGCGTGCTGAGCCGCTGGCTCGGGGTTCCAGATATCGATGACGCATCTCCAGCTATTGTCCTTGCCCTTCCGCCAGACGGTAACAGCGCGGCCACGCTCCATGACGGGATGGCCCTGGGCGTCATGCATCGTCACCGTGTTGGTCCCCACGCCATAGGCCAGGTCGCCGGAGGCCGAGACCACGAACTCGCTCGTCTCCCAGCTGATCGAGAAGCCAGGTATCGAAAAGGACTCCGCCACGTACCGGCGAAGGGCGTCCTTGCCAACCACGGCGGGTTGGCCGGGAGGAAACAGCGAGGCGTCGTCCGCCCAGAAGGAAATGCTCTTCTCCACATCCCTGGCGGCGGCGGCCTGTGCCCAGGCCTTGTCCAGCCGGAAGAGTGCCGCCCGCTCTGCCTCGACGTCGACGGCGGCAGCGTGTGCAGACGCCACCACAAGCACGAGCAGCAGCCCCAGCCACGTATCGCGTCTCATTTCCACCTCCAGACAACCCAGCCGCTATCGGCGCCCTGGATCCATGCTTCCCGCACCCTTCTCGCCGCCGTCAGCATCAGCGCCTTGTTCGGCGGCCTCGCGTCCTACCAGTACGCGGTCTTCCCCCTGACCTCACTGGACACGACGGCGCGCTTGAGCTCGTCCAGGGTCGCCAAACCGCTTGGAGCAGACCCACCCCATTCGAACTTCGCTCCGGCCTTCGTCGACTGGAATACCACTATGTACTGGGTGTGAGCGATTCCGCCGCGCTCGTAGTACACCAGGCAGTGGTCAGCCGAGCACCCCGCCAGGATGAGCCGTCGCGCCGGAAGATTCGGCTTCATGATTGCGTCCGTCGCCTGAAACTCCGCGCCAGGCTCTGCGAGCTCGAGAGTTGGGCTGGCGAACAGAGATTTCAGCCCGTCGCGAACTCCGATGGGCAAGCCGGCCACCGCGGTTATGGCCACGAACTCCTCGTTACGCAGGTGTGTTCGTAGCGACGCGGAGAGCACGGACGCCTGCTCTCCTGATTGGGCACTCACCATGCCTGGCGTGATCCCGATTACGCCGGCCCAAAGCGCGATTCGTACATGGCCCATCCTCCGCCTCCTTGTTGGTCCGCCTTGGTTAGACCCTGCCGGAGCACCGCCTCGCTGCCTCTGTCACCCTGGCGATGAATTCCGTTTTGGCCCGCGTGTACGCCAGCCGGTCCGTCGGCGAGACAGATGCGAGCCGGACCTTCAAGTCTTCGTATTCCCTGGCGACTTCCGGGTGCTCGATCAGGTAATCGCGGAAGAGGAGCCGATCCCAGTGATCGGTGAAGTGACCTTCCACCATGTGGATGTGGTGTGTGCGCACGCCCGTCCTCGGATCCCGCTTGATGAACCATGCATAAAATGGCGGGCCGTCGTCGCCGTGCGTCGGGCGCCAGAAGTAGTCGTAGCCCTGCGCCTCCAAGACGGGCGCAATCCGGTCCCTGGTCGCCTGGAGGTCGGTCACCTCCACCAGCAAGTCCACGATGGGCTTCGCGGCGAGCCCGGGAACGGCCGTGCTGCCGAAATGCTCGATGCGCCTGACGAGATCGGTCGGGAGGCACGTCTCGAGATGCTCCTTCTCACGACGGAATGACTCCGGCCACCCGGCGTCGTACGCAGAGATCGAGATCTCGTCACGCAGCACTCGTTCGATCCTTCGCTCGAGTGTCTCCATCTCGCGTTCCATGGGCCTCACACCGCGCTCACGGACGCCCCCATTCGATCGAGCGGATGACGAGTCGCGATTGCTCCTGCGACACGACGACCGTGACGGCCTCCGAATACGTGTCGTTCGCGAGCGCGACGTACACCCACTCGAGGTCCGATGGTTGCTTGTCGGGCCACGTGTCCAGCGTGGTCATGACTTGAACGGTGGTGGGGGCGCCGCTGCCGTAGGCAACCATCTCCTTGTACTCGGCAGCCAGCTTCTCCGGCGTTCGCACGGACTGCAGGTGCGACGACAAGAGCGCGTGGGCGCCGGCCGCGTCGTCTGATGCGATCGCTCTCGCGAAGTCGAGCGCCACCTTGGTGCTGGGAGTGTCCTGCGGCTTCATCGACGGGCCTTTCGACGTGCATGCGAGGGTGACCACCAGAAGGAGCGCCGTACGAATTGATTTCAGGTGTCGCACCGATGCTGGTTCCATGCCTCCTTTGCCCGCTGTTAGCGATGTTCCCGGTTGCTCACTCCTCCGCCGCTTTCTCCTTGCCGGGCTGTCGCGGCAAGCGTCTTGTCTGTTGGCGCCTGTGCAGGATGGTCATGAACCCCGTCCTCCGTTCGCACCCGCACTGCGCTGACATGCCCATCCGCTACGTCGACCATGAGCACCCAGTTCTTTGCACCGAACTCCAGTGGTGTCGAGACAAACCAACTCTTGCCGTTCCCCCCCTGGAAAGTCAGATGAGGGTACTGGCCGCTCCTGCTTGCCTCCTCGACCTTCGACCCTGCCATTCCGGGCTGCACAGCCTCGTAGAGAGCTACGATCTCACCGCGGTTGCGCTCGCGATGGAGGAAGGAACCAATGAAGGGATCCCAGACCAACGCAAGGACAGTCCCGGCCGCGAGGACACCGATCCCAACTTCAGTCTTGCTCACGAGTCGACCCCGTCATCGGTCCGTCCTTCGCTGGTCCGTCGAACACCGAGGATCTCAAGGCTTGTCCAGGGGGCTGCGCACGCCGCGGCCGCCGCGGATGGCGACTTTGGAGGTCAGGGCTCGAAGGGGCATCCCAGGGTCGACGGCGGCCGTCAGGGCCTGCGCGGGACGGAGCTTGACGCGGTGGCCGAGGGTGCGGCTGAGCGGTCCGAAATGCTGGGCCACGCACTCGCGCAGTGGCCAGCTCTCCTTGGGGTCGACGGCGAAGAAGCCGACTCGGTGGAAGTGCGGCGGCATTTCGACTACCGCGACCCGGACCCATTCTCGTGGGATCAAGGGGACCGCCACGCCCCACCCGAGGGAGACGACCGCGATCTTTGGCTGGTAGGGCGCGGTCCACGCCGTGACCTCGCGGCTCGTGTAGGCGGTGCTTCGCATGATCCTGAGCGGCTCGAGGTCGCCGAGCCCGACCAGATCCAAAATCCGGGCCTGCGTGTAATACGTGGTGGCACCCAGGTCGTTCACGATCACGGCGGCCGCGGGGTAATAGCTCCGGATGAGCTGCGCCGTCTGGTACTGCTCGAGGTACGTGCCCCGCATCCCTTCGATCTCCGCGGCCGGGACGACGCCTTCCCGGACGTCGCCGACGGCCGGCACCAGAGCCGCCACAGCAAGCGCCGCCAAGACGCCGCGCGGCAGGTCGCTCGGCGTGGGCAGGTCCACGAGCGCGACGGCCGCCGCGAAGATGCCGAAGGCGACCAGGTAGGCGTCGTATCGGTACGCCCAGTACAGGGGCGAGAACACGAAGTGGCCGTGCACGAGGATCATCGCGGTGAGGAGCAGCGGAAACAGGAGCTGCGGCCGCCAGGCGCCGCGGCGCGTCAGGCAGTGCACGAGCGTGGCGAGCACGGCGAGCACGAGGAGTATCGGCATGGCGCGGTTGTTCCGCAGGAAGATCAGGTCCTCACCGCCGAATGGCTTCAAGAGCGCCGAGATCATCGACGCCTCGCCGACGGCCTTGATCATCAGCGGGTTGGGCAGGAAGTACGAGCCCTTCGCCATCGAGATCGCGCCGAACACGGCCACGGGCAGGAGCGACACGGCGCCGATCGCCATCGCGCGCGGCAACTGGCGGCGGACCAGGAACGCCAGGCAGACCAGGCCGATCAGGAAGAACCCCTCGTAACGCGACGCGCCGAGCAGGGCGCCCAGGATGCACAGGGCGACCGTTCGGCGCCTGCTCAGGCGCGGGTCCTCCTCGGCGCTCGTCAAGGTGGCGACGGCCGCCGCGGCGAAGGCGATCGTCAGGAGGAGGTGGAGGATGTGCTCCATCCCCATCAGCACCATGCCCGCCAGGGGAAACACGAGGACGATCCCGAGCAGCGCCGAGGCGCGCAGAGAGGCCGGGGCGCCGAAGCGGGCGAGTGCTCTGTGAGCGACCACGAGGGTCGCGATGGCGATGGCGACGTTCAACACAAGCGGGATCCCGTCGCGCACCCCGAACACGCGATCGACGACGCCGAGGAGGAACGTCCACAGGAGAGAGGAAGAAGACGACGAGAAGTGGAACGGGGTGCAGCCCCAGATGCCGCGGCTGGCCAGGGTCTTGGCCACCGCCATGTGGATGTAGGCGTCATCCAGGGCGTAGATGAGGTGGCCGTCCGTCCACCGCAGCGCCATGCGCAGCGCCACGGCGAGGGAAGCCAGGAAGACGGCCAGGGACAGCAGGAGGGGCCAGAGAGGGAGCGCACGGGCGAGGAGCAACCCCGACTTGAGTTGCACCCGCAGTCCGCTCGACATCGGCGCGACCACCTTCACCCGCCACCTTTGCCGCGCGAAGACAGCGGCGGCGATTCCATCCCTCGCCGGGTGGCTGGACGGCTCATCCCTGTACGAAAGACCTTGTCGTCAGTCTAGGGTTGCTTTGAGCAGCCGGTCAAATGCCTCGACCGTGCTTCGTTCGCCGAGCGTCGTATATTAGACTTCACGCCCGTGCCCATGGATAACGCGCCTCCCGGAGGCGAAAAGATCACGATCTCCCGCGGCGTGCTGCGGGTCCCCGACCATCCCGTCGTCCCCTACGTCGAAGGCGACGGCACCGGCCGCGACATCTGGCGCGCCTCGCAGCGCGTCTTCGACGCCGCGGTGCGCAAGGCCTATGGCGGCGCGCGCGCCATCGCCTGGATGGAGGTCCTGGCGGGGGAGAAGGCCTTCAACCGGACCAGGGAGTGGATGCCGGCCGAGACGCTGGCCGCCTTCCGCGAGTACCTGGTCGGGATCAAGGGCCCGCTGACGACGCCGGTGGGTGGCGGCATCCGCTCGCTGAACGTCGCGCTGCGACAGGAGCTCGACCTTTACGTGTGCCTGCGCCCGGTCCGCTACTTCAAGGGCGTGCCCAGCCCGGTGAAGAAGCCGCAGGACGTAGACATGGTCATCTTCCGGGAGAACACCGAGGACATCTACGCGGGCGTGGAGTGGGCCGCGGGGACGCCCGAGGCGCAGAAGGTCGTGGCCTGGCTGCAGAGCGAGATGAAGGTCAAGAAGATCCGCTTCCCGGAGACGAGCGGGATCGGGATCAAGCCCGTCTCGCGCGAAGGGACGGAGCGGCTGGTGCGGGCCGCCATCAAGTACGCGCTCGAGTTCAAGCGCCGCGGCATCACGCTGGTCCACAAGGGCAACATCATGAAGTTCACCGAGGGCGCGTTCCGGGACTGGGGCTACGCGCTGGCCGCCCGCGAGTTCCGCGCCCAGACCGTCACCGAGCGCGAGAGCTGGATCCTGGGCAACAAGGAGAAGGACCCGCAGATCAGCGTCGAGGAGAACGCCCGCGCCGTGGACCCGGGGTACGAGCTGATGACCGACGAGCAGAAGGCCAACGTCCGCAAGGAGATCGAGGCCGCGCTCGCCCTCATGCCCACGCACGGCAACGGCCAGTGGAAGTCCAAGGTGCTCGTCCGCGACTCCATCGCCGACATCACGCTGCAGCAGGTCCTGACGCGCCCGAAGGACTTCGACGTCATCGCCACCCTGAACCTGAACGGGGACTACATCTCCGACGCGCTGGCCGCGCAGGTGGGGGGCATCGGCATCGCCCCCGGCGGGAACATCAACTACGAGACCGGCCACGCGATCTTCGAGGCCACCCACGGCACCGCGCCCAAGTACGCCGACCTCGACAAGGTGAACCCGGGGTCCGTCATCCTCTCGGGATGCATGATGCTGCGCTACATGGGATGGGGCGAGGCCGCGGGCGCGATCGAGGCCGCCCTCGAGAAGACCATCGGCCAGAAGCGCGTGACCTACGACTTCGAGCGGCAGATGGAGGGCGCGACGGTCCTGAAGACCTCGGAGTTCGCCTCCGCCATCATCGAGAACCTCTAGACGTGCCCGGGACCCGCGTAGACGACGTGTTGACCGCGCTGCGCGGCGCGTTCGAGAAGAACGGCTGGCACGGGCCCACGGTGCGGGGGTCGGTCCGCGGCGTGACCGCGCGCGAGGCCGCCCGCCAGCCGGCGCGCGCCAACCATTCCATCCACGAGCTCGTGGACCACATCGCCTACTGGGAGGCGGTGGTCCTGCGCCGCTACCTGGGCTCGGGCCAGCCGGGGCCGCGGGGGAGAGGCGACTGGACGCCGCCGCCCGGGTCCTTCGCGGAGTCGATCGAGCGGATGGAGGAGGGCCACCGCGCGCTGGTGAAGGCGATCACGGCCCTCCGCGACGAGGACCTGGAGCGGAAGGTCCCGTCGTCCTCGGGACCGCGGCCGCTGGTCGAGGTCCTGCACGGCCTGGCCGCCCACGACGCGTACCACGCCGGCCAGATCCGCCTCACCCGGAAGCTGCTGCGCGGACGGTGACGCCGCGCGTGCCGTGGTGGCTGGCGGTGTTCGCCGCCGCCTTCGCGTTGCGCCTCGCCTTCGTGCTCGTGGTCGACGAGCCGCTGCTCTACACGCACCAGTACAACTACTTCAACGGCGGGCTGAAGATCGCCGAGCACCCGGACCCGTGGACGTACGTCCTGTCGAGCGACGCGTGGCACATCTGGGGCGACGGCTGGACCATGGCGCCGCTGTACCACCTCTTCGTGGGGGCCGTCTTCCGCCTGCTGGGCCGACACCTGCGAACGCTGCAGGTCCTGCAGTGCGGGCTCGATGCGTTCAGCGCGGTCATGGTGGGCGCGCTGGGCCGTGCCCTCGCGGGACGCCGCGGGACCTGGGCCGGGCTGGCCTACGCCCTTTACTGGCCGGCGATCGAGCTGCCGAGCCGGACGCTGACCGAGAACCTGCACACGCCGCTGCTCCTGGCGGGGCTTGCGGTCTTGACCGGGCCTTCGACGGGCGAGGACTCCCGCCGCTCGACGATCGGCCGCGCCGCCGCCGGCGGGTTCCTGATCGGCCTCTCGGCCATGGCGCGGGCGGTGTCCGCGGCGTTCCTGCCCCTGGCCGCGCTCTGGCGCTGGCGCGCGCGCGGCGGCGGAAAGGCCGGCGCTGCCGAGGCCGCCGCGATCCTCTTCGCGGGGGCCGCTGCCATCGTGCCCTGGACCGCGCGCAACGCGATCGTGATCGGCGACCCGGTCT
>DAINRN010000007.1:393-6459 GCA_036741815.1 Acidobacteriota bacterium | reverse complement strand
GATCGAGACCGTCGGGATCTGGAACGTCTGGACGGACAACTCGTTCGTGGATCCGCACCGTTACGACGTGCAGGGCCTGCGCATCCACAAGGAGCAGACGCCGGCGGGCAAGCGCGCCCTGGCCCTCGCCTTCGCCCGCCGCGGCCTGCGCGAATCTCCCGGCGCGTTCGCGCGCAAGGTGTGGGACAACCTGGAGCATTTCTTCCGGCCGGAGGGCCTGCATCAGCTCCTCACCGTCGAGCAGCCCCGGCCGGCGTGGCGCTCCACCGTCTCCCTGCTCTTCGACGACGCGGTCCTCGTCGGCGCGGTCGTGCTGTTCGTGGTCTTCGCCGCCGCGGGCCGATCCAGCCCCGCGGCCGCGCTGGTCCATCTCTGGACGGCCTACTACCTCTTCATGCTGGTGGTCGTATTCCACAACGAGATCCGCTACCGCAGCGCGTTCGTTCCCTTGTTGCTCGCGGGCGCCGCGGCGGGCGCGTCCGTCCTGCTCGATCCCACCGAGTGGCGCCGGCGGGTCCGTTTCGGTCTTTTCGCGGGCGGTCTTTTCGCGGTCTTCATGATCGGTCCCTTCGTCATGCCCGCCAGCCGGTCCCTTGCCGCCTGGTGGATGCTTCGCTACGCCCAGGCCTCGATCGACCGCGGCGACGTCACCAGGGCTTCGAGGGCGGCCTTCGCTGCCGCCGCGCGCGACCCGGGATCCGCGCGGCCCTGGCTCACATACGGGCGATGGCTGACGCGAGCCGGGCGCGTGAGCGAGGCGGCCGACGCGTATGGGCGCGCCGACCTCCGGCGGCCCGATCAATGGACCCCGCGGGTCGTCCTGCCCCGGCTCCTGCGTGAGGCGGGACGGAACAAAGAGGCCGACGAATGGCTGCGAGAGGCCAACCGGTTCTCCCTCAACGTGGACCCGTGGCTGGCCCTCGAGGTCGCCTGGCGCGAGCTGCCGCCTCCACGGACGGACGAGATCCTGCTGGGGAGGGACGACTACGGCGCGGTCCGCGGGTTCCTGCATCCCAGGACGGACCACCGGTGGACGCGCCATCGCGCGTGGCTGCGTCTGATCCCGGTCACCGTCGCTCCGTCGTACGACGTCACCCTGGCCATGGGATCGCCGGATCCCTTTCCGTACCGGTCTCCAATCGTCCGCGTCTCGCCGGAAGGCGGTCCCCCTGTCTCATTCACGCTCGCGCGCGAAGTCCGGCGCTACACGTTCCGGATGCCGGCTCCGTCCGGCGGGCCACTGGTCGTCACGATCGAGGCTCCCACCTGGAATTTGTCCGACCAGCCGCCGGAGCAAGGGGTATGCGTGGACCGGATGACGGTCGTCCCGGCCCGGTAGTAGAATCCGGCCCGCTATGGACAAGAAAGTCACGGTGGTCGGCGGCGGGAACGTGGGCGCCACACTGGCCCAGCGCCTGGCGGACAAGGAACTGGCCGACGTAGTCCTGATCGACATCATCGAGGGCATGCCCCAGGGCAAGGGCCTCGACATCATGGAGGCCACCCCGGTCGAAGGGTCCGACGCGCGCGTGACCGGGACCAACGACTACCGCGACACCGCGGGGTCCGACGTCGTGGTCATCACCGCGGGCATCGCGCGCAAGCCGGGCATGAGCCGCGACGACCTGCTCAACACGAACTACAAGATCGTGAAGGAGTGCACGGAGAACATCCTGAAGCACTCCCCGGACACCATCCTCATCATCGTCTCCAACCCCCTCGACGCCATGTGCCAGGTGGCCTACAAGGTGTCCGGCCTCCCCAAGCACCGCGTCTTCGGCATGGCCGGGGTACTGGACAGCGCCCGCATGCGGACCTTCATCGCCATGGAGCTGGGCGTGTCCGTGGAGAACACGCACGCCTTCGTCCTCGGCGGCCACGGCGACACCATGGTTCCGCTGCCGCGCTACTCGACGGTGTCGGGGATCCCGATCACCGAGCTGATGCCGCCCGACCGGGTCGAGGCCATCGTCAAGCGCACGGCCAACGGCGGCGCGGAGATCGTCTCGCTGCTCAAGACCGGGTCCGCCTACTACGCGCCGTCTTCGGCCACGGCGGAGATGGTGGACGCCGTCCTCAAGGACAAGCACAAGGTGCTGCCCTGCTGCTGCTTCCTGGAGGGCGAGTTCGGGGTCCGCGACCTCTACGTCGGGGTGCCCGCCCAGCTGGGCGCCAAGGGCGTGGAGAAGATCTGGGAGATCAAGCTCACCGACCCAGAGCGCGCCGCCCTCCACAAGTCCGCGGCGGCGGTGAAGGAGCTGGTGGACATCCTCAAGATCTAGGTCCCCGCCCGAAGCCAGACGAACGGTTCAGGGCGTGGCGCGGCCGTGGGCGATGGCCTCGAAGAAGGCGGTCGCCATCACCTCGTAGCCCGCGGCGTTGGGATGGACGTCGTCCGCGAAGAAACGCGACAGGTCGCCGCCCTGGTTCTGGAAGGCCTGGTACAGGTCGACGAGGAAGGCGCCTTCCTGCGCGGCCATGGCCTTGATGCCCGTGTTGATGGTGGCGATCCACTTGTTGCGGTCGTTGTTGATCGCGGGGTTGGCGGGCGTGAGGGTGGCGATGAAGGGCAGGGTGCCTTCCGCCTTCACGCGCTGGACGACGGTGCGCAGGTTCTCCACGGTCGGGCAGACGGCGGGGTCGGTCTGGCAGCCGGCGATGTGCCAGTCGTTGGTGCCGTACAGGATGAGCCCGTAGGCGTCCTTGTTGAGGTTGCGGTTCAGGCGCTCGAGGGCCTCGTAGCTGTTGGTGGCGTCGGCGCCGCGGTTGCGAACGTTCGCGGAGCCGAAGTGCGCGGTGAGCTTCTTCTGCAGGCGCAAGGGGTAGCCGCCGCCCGGATCTCCCTCGCCGCGGGTGATGCTGTCGCCGAAGGCCAGGTACTGGTTGGGCGTGTTGGAGCCGATGGGGAGGAGCAGGGGCACGAAGACCTGCGTGCCGTCGGCGACGGGCACGTTGATGTTGATGGGGGCGCCCGGCCTGTAGAACGGCGGCAGGGTGTCGTTGTGTATGGCCGCGGTGTAGCTCCCGTTCTGCACGCCGGTCACCACCGCCCGTCCCGTGGGCACCTCGGAGCGGGCGGTGCGCGCCCCGACCCCGACCACCACGTCGGGGATGCGTATGGCCTCGGTCGTCTCGATCGCGGCGTCGGCGTTCTCGTCGTAGAAGAGGACGAGCGTCACCGACGTGCCCGGCGGCGTGGGCGACGGGGTCGGAGCGGAGGGGCCGTTCGATCCGCCGCAGGCCGCGAGGGCTGCCGACAGGGCGATGAGCACGGCCGTCCGGCGAAGGGTCAACACTGCGCGGCTAACCCTCGCCCTTGCCGGTGGACCGTGGCTCGCCCAGGACGCTGGCGCGGATGTAGTCGCGGTTCAGCCGCGCGATGAAATCCACGCTGATGTCCTTGGGGCACACGGCCTCGCACTCGAAGTGGTTCGTGCACGCGCCGAAGCCCTCGGCATCCATCTGCGCCACCATGCGGCGGACGCGCGTCGTCCGCTCGGGCTGGCCCTGGGGCAGCAGGCCAAGGTGCGAGACCTTGGCCGCGGTGAAGAGCATGGCGGAGGCGTTGGGGCAGGCGGCCACGCAGGCCCCGCAGCCGATGCAGGCCGCGGCGTCCATGGCCAGGTCGGCGTTCGGTTTCGGCACCAGGATCGCGTTGCCGTCGGGAGCGCTGCCCGTGGAGACGGAGACGAACCCGCCGGCCTGGATGATCCGGTCGAACGCGCCGCGGTCCACGATCAGATCGCGCAGCACAGGGAAGGCGGCGGCGCGCCAGGGCTCGATGGTGAGGCGGTCGCCGTCCTTGAAGCTTCGCATGTGCAGCTGGCACGTCGCCGTGCCCCGCTGCGGCCCGTGCGCCTGGCCGTTGATGACCATCCCGCAGGTCCCGCAGATCCCTTCGCGGCAGTCGTGGTCGAAGGCGATGGGGTCCTCGCCCTTGGCGATGAGCCCCTCGTTCACCACGTCCAGCATCTCCAGGAACGACATGTCGGGGCTGATGTCGGTGGGCGTGTAGGTCACGAAGCGGCCCGCGTCCCGCGCGTTGCGCTGCCGCCAGACGTGGAGGGTGAGCTTCACTTGTAGCTCCGCTGCGTGAGGTGCACGTACTCGAAGCTCAAGGGCTCCTGGTGCCGGATCGGCCTTGAATCAGGGCCCGTGTACTCCCACGCCGCCACGTGGGTGAAGTTGTTGTCGTCGCGCAGGGCCTCGCCTTCCGGGGTCTGGTACTCCTCGCGGAAGTGGCCTCCGCAGGACTCGCGGCGCTCGAGGGCGTCGAGGCACATCAGCTCGCCCAGCTCCAGGAAGTCCGCCACGCGCCCCGCCTTCTCCAAGGACTGGTTCATCTCCTCGTTGGCGCCCAGGACGTTCACGTCGCTCCAGAACTGCTCGCGCAGCGCGGGGATCTCCTGGAGCGCCTCCTTGAGCCCTGCCTCGTTGCGCGCCATGCCGCAGTGCTCCCACATGATCCTGCCCAGCTCGCGGTGGAAGGAGTCCACCGTACGCTTGCCCTTGATCGAGAGCATCTTGCTGACGCGGGCCCCCACCTCGCCCTCCACCTGCTTGAAGGCGACGTTGCTGGTCTCCACCTTGCCCAGGGTGTTCGAGGCCAGGTAGTGGCCGATGGTGTAGGGGATGATGAAATAGCCGTCGGCCAGCCCCTGCATGAGCGCGCTGGCCCCCAGCCGGTTGGCCCCGTGGTCGGAGAAGTTGGCCTCGCCCATCACGTGCAGGCCCGGGATCGTGCTCATCAGGTTGTAGTCCACCCACAGACCGCCCATGGTGTAGTGCGAGGCGGGATAGATCCGCATCGGCACGCGGTAGGGGTCCTCGGCCGTGATCCGCTCGTACATCTCGAAGAGGTTGCCGTACTTCTCGCCGATCGCGGTCGCGCCCAGCCGCTTGATGGCGTCCGCGAAGTCCAGGTACACGCCGTAGCCCGTCTCGCCCACGCCGCGTCCCTCGTCGCAGACCTGCTTGGCGTTGCGCGAGGCCACGTCGCGGGGGACCAGGTTGCCGAAGCTCGGGTACTTGCGCTCCAGGTAGTAGTCGCGCTCGTCCTCGGGGATCTGATCCGGCGGCCGCTTGTCGCCCTTCTTCCTGGGGACCCAGATCCGCCCGTCGTTGCGCAGCGACTCGCTCATGAGCGTGAGCTTGCTCTGGTGCTCGCCGGTCACCGGGATGCAGGTGGGATGGATCTGCGTGAAGCACGGGTTGCCGAAGGCGGCGCCGCGCTTGTAGGCGCGCCAGATGGCGGTGGCGTTGGCCCCCTTGCAATAGGTGGCCAGGTAAAAGACGTTGCCGTAGCCGCCCGTGCCCAGCACCACCGCGTCGGCCGCCCACGACTCGACCGCGCCCGTCACCATGTCGCGGGTCACGATCCCGCGCGCGCGGCCGTCGATGAGAACGAGGTCCAGCATCTCGTGGCGCGGGTACATCTGGACCTTGCCGGCGCCGATCTGGCGCTCCAGCGCCTGGTAGGCGCCGAGCAGGAGCTGCTGGCCCGTCTGGCCGCGGGCGTAGAACGTGCGCGACACCTGCGCCCCGCCGAAGGAGCGGTTGGCCAGCGTCCCACCGTACTCGCGCGCGAAGGGCACGCCCTGGGCCACGCACTGGTCGATGATGCTCACGCTCAGCTCGGCCAGCCGGTACACGTTGGCCTCGCGCGCGCGGAAGTCGCCGCCCTTGACGGTGTCGTAGAAGAGGCGGAAGACGCTGTCCCCGTCGTTCTGGTAGTTCTTGGCCGCGTTGATCCCGCCCTGGGCGGCGATGGAGTGCGCGCGGCGCGGGCTGTCCTGGTAGCAGAAGCACTTCACGTTGTAGCCCAGCTCGGCCAGCGAGGCCGCGGCCGACGCGCCCGCCAGGCCGGAGCCCACCACGATAACGTTGAACCGCCGCTTGTTCGCGGGGTTCACGAGCTTCATCTCGAAGCGGTGCTTCTCCCACCTTCCCTCGATGGGGCCTTCGGGGACCTGCGATCGCAGCTCCATGCGCGGGCCCCTACTCGTGGATGAGGCCGGCGAGGACGGCCAGCGGGAACGAGATGTTGCCGGCCACCACCACCACCGC
>DAINRN010000007.1:0-383 GCA_036741815.1 Acidobacteriota bacterium | reverse complement strand
CGTGCGCTTCAGTGCGGCTGAGCGCCGAGGTGAGCGTGATCTTTTCCGCGCCGTGCGCGTCCGCCCATAACTCCGCGCGCTCCACCAGGGCCTGGCCCACGCCTTTTCCGCGTGCCTCGCGCCCAACGACGAGCACGGTGAGCGCGGTTGCGAGGGTGTGGCGAAACGCGTTGTAGCGGGGATGGCTCAGGCCCACGGTCTGCATCATGCTCCACACCCCGTGGTACAGGTGGAAGCCCAGCGCGACCATGGCCGCGATGTAGAAGGCCGAGACCCACACGTTCTGGAAGCCCACCACGAAGTTGTGGAACACGTCGCCGTGCACGAAGTCCGGGTGGGCGTTGCCGAAGGTGAAGTGCATCCGGTGGTAGACGACGAAGAGG
>DAINRN010000006.1:20229-23041 GCA_036741815.1 Acidobacteriota bacterium | reverse complement strand
CGTGGCGCGGGCGCTGCGCGATGCGGGCATGGAGGTGATCTACACCGGGCTGCGCCAGAGCCCGGAGCAGATCGTGGCCGCGGCGGCCCAGGAGGACGCGCACGTGGTCGGTCTCTCGATCCTCTCCGGGGCGCACCTTCCCATCTGCCGGCGTATCCTCGAGCTCCTCAAGGAGAAGGAGATGGGGTCGGTCAAGGTCTTCGTGGGGGGGATCATCCCCGCCCAGGACATCCCGGTCCTGAAGGAAATCGGCGTGGCCGAGGTCTTCCTGCCCGGGGCCTCGACCCAGGACGTGATCCGCCTGATCCAGTCGGCCGTCCCCGCGGTGTAGCGAAAGAGGGCCCGGGCGCAACCGGCCGCGATTCCTTGACATAGCGGTGGGGGCGGTCTATCTTCACTGCTCTACTGCGCGCCGAGCGGAGGACACCTTCGATGGGCAAGAAGATCCTGCTGGCCGACGACAGCATCACGATACAGAAGGTCATCGAGCTGACCTTTTCCGACGAGGATTTCGAGGTCGTCACGGTGGGTAACGGCCGCCTGGCCGTGGACCGGGTCGCGGACGTGCGCCCCGACGTCGTGCTCTGCGACATCATCATGCCGGAGAAGGACGGGTACGAGGTCTGCGACTACATCAAGAAGAACCCCTCGCTGTCGCACATCCCGGTGCTGCTGCTCACGGGCGCGTTCGAGCCCTTCGACCAGGAGCGGGCCAACCGGGTCGGATGCGACGGCTTCCTGGCCAAGCCCTTCGAGCCGCAGACCCTGATCTCGAAGGTCAAGGACCTGCTGGCCAAGGCGGGATCCAAGTCCTCCGCCACGGGCCCGCTGCGGGCCGTGCCGGCGGCCGCGGCGCCGCCCGCTGCTGCCGCGCCGCCCGTGACCGCCCCGGCACCTCCGGCGCCCTGGGCCTCGGTTCCATCGCCTCCGCCCTGGGAGGCGGCTCCTGCCGTGCCGGCTCCGCCGGCGCCTGCGGCCGCGCCGCCCACGCCCGCCGACGAGGAAGACGATCGGCCCACCATGGTCTCGAAGCCCGGCGCGTACGCCGAAACGCCGCTGTACGACGACCGGCCCTACGGCGCGAGCGGGGTAGTCCCGCCGCCCGACCTGTCGCCGATGACGGCCGAGGAGTCGGCGAGCCTGGCGGGGGACCGGGAGGCGGACGGGTCGTCGACCGTGATGTTCCAGGCGGGCCGCGCCCCGTGGTCGCAGCAGACGATCGAGGTGCCGCTGGAAATGCGCGCCAAGGCCGGGATCTCGGCCCAGGCAGAGCCGGAGCCGCTCTTCGAGGACGTCTTCGACGAGTCGCCGGCGCCCGCGCCGCCGCCGGTCTCCGCTTCGGCTCCCGCGTCCGCGCCCCTGGCGCCGGCCGCGCGCGAAGAGCCCGAGGAGGTCTTCGCCGAGCCCGAGGAGGACGAGGCTTCGTGGCCGCCGCCACCGCCGCCCGCCGCCGCGGCCTCCACGTCGTTCGCGGACGTCACCCCCGCGCCCGCCCCCGAGGTGCCCGCGTCCTCCTCGCAGGCGGCCGAGGTGCCCGTCCCCGCCGACATGGTCGAGAAGATCGCGCAACGCGTCGTGGCCCAGATCTCCGAGAAGGTCGTGCGGGAGGTGGCGTGGGAAGTCATTCCCGACCTCGCCGAGGCCCTCATCAAGAAGGAGATCGACCGCCTCAAGGACGAGCTGCAGCGGACCTGATCCGCACGGGCGCAAAGGCAACATCCAGGAGAAGCGGGCGTTTCATCGTGGCCTTCGTGTCCTCGTGGTGAGCTTGAGGATGGCGGACGGAGCATGAGCAGCGCGGAGATGCCAAAGGCCTACGAGCCTAAGGACGTCGAGCGCCGCTGGTACGCCTTCTGGGAGGAGAGCGGGTTCTTCCGGGCCGACCCGGCGTCGGACAAGCCGGCCTTCGCGATGGTGATCCCCCCGCCGAACGTGACGGGGTCGCTGCACATCGGCCACGCCTTCACCCTCACGCTGCAGGACGTCATCGTGCGCTGGAAGCGCATGAGCGGGTTCGACACCCTGTGGCTCCCCGGGCTCGACCACGCGGGGATCGCCACCCAGATGGTGGTGGAGCGGCAGCTCGGCAAGGAGGGCAAGAAGAAGGAGGACCTGGGGCGCGAGGAATTCGAGAAGCGGGTCTGGCAGTGGAAAGAGCAGAGCGGCGGAAAGATCACGACCCAGCTCCGCCTCATGGGCTACTCGCTGGACTGGAGCCGCGAGCGGTTCACGATGGACGCCATGCTCTCGCGCGCGGTGCGCGAGGTGTTCGTCTCGCTCTACGAGGCGGGGCTCGTCTACCGCGGGGACTACATCGTCAACTGGTGCCCCCGCTGCGTGACCGCGCTCTCGGACCTGGAGGTGGAGACGGAGGCGGAGCGGGGGAGCCTCTGGCACATCCGCTACCCGGAGAAGGGCGGCGGCGCCGGGGTGGTGGTGGCCACCACGCGCCCCGAGACGATGCTGGGCGACACCGCGGTGGCGGTCCATCCCGAGGACGAGCGGTATCGCGACCTTATCGGCCGCACGCTGGTCCTTCCCATCCTGGGCCGCGAGATCCCGGTGGTGGCGGACTCCTTCGTGGACCGGGAGTTCGGGACGGGCGCGGTGAAGATCACGCCCGCGCACGACGCGAACGATTTCCAGGCGGCGCAGCGGCTGGGCCTCCCCGCCATCAACATCATGGACGAACGCGCCGTCCTCAACGAGAACGCGGGGCCGTACGCGGGCCAGGACCGTTTCGAGGCCCGCGAGCGGATCGTTCCGCGGCTCCAGCACGCGGGCCTGCCGGTGAAGACGGAGCCGCACCAGG
>DAINRN010000006.1:4188-20219 GCA_036741815.1 Acidobacteriota bacterium | reverse complement strand
TGCCAGCGCTGCCGCACGCCGGTGGAGCCGCGGCTGTCGCGGCAGTGGTTCGTGCGCATCCAGCCGCTGGCCGAGCCCGCCATCCAGGCGGTGGAGGACGGGCGCATCGTCTTCGTGCCCGAGAGCTGGAGCAAGACCTACTTCGAGTGGATGCGCAACATCCGCGACTGGGTCATCAGCCGCCAGCTCTGGTGGGGCCATCGCATCCCCGCGTGGACCTGCGGGGCGTGCGGCGAGCTGGTGGTCGCGCGCGAAGAACCCGGGCGCTGCCCGAAGTGCGGCGGCGGCGAGCTCGTGCAGGAGCAGGACGTGCTCGACACGTGGTTCTCGTCCGGCCTCTTCCCGTTCTCGACGCTGGGCTGGCCGGAGAAGACCGCCGACCTGAAGCGCTACTACCCGAACGACACGATGATGACGGGCTTCGACATCATCTTCTTCTGGGTGGCGCGGATGATCATGCTCGGCCTGCGCTTCGCGGGGGACGTGCCCTTCCGGACCGTGTTCATCAACGGGCTGGTGCGCGACGAGAAGGGCGACAAGATGTCGAAGACCAGGGGGAACGACGTCGATCCCCTCGAGGTCATCGAGAAGCACGGCACCGACGCCCTCCGCTTCACGCTCGCCGCCCTGGCCGCGCCCGGCACCGACCCGTCCCTGGGCGAGGCCCGCCTCCTCGGCTACAAGGCCTTCGTGAACAAGCTGTGGAACGCGTCACGCTTCGTGCTCATGAACCTCGAAGGCCCGCGCGCGGAGTCCTACGACTTCAAGGCCCTGCCCCTGACGTCCCGCTGGATCCTGAGCCGCGCCCAGGACGTGGCGGGGCGGGTGGAAGGAGCGCTCCGGGAGTTCCGCTTCGACCGCGCGGCCCACGAGCTGTACCACTTCGTGTGGAACGAGCTGTGCGACTGGTACATCGAGACGGCCAAGCCCGCGCTGGCCGACCCCGCCCAGGCGCCGGTCACGCGGGCGGTGCTGCTCGAGGCCCTGGAGACGGCGCTGCGACTCCTGCACCCGATCATGCCGTACGTGACGGAGGAGATCTGGCAGCGCCTGCCGGCCTCGGGCCGGGCCCGCGGGCCCTCGATCATGGTGGCGCCGTTCCCGAAGGCCGATCCCGCGAAAACCGATCCCGCGGCGGAGGAGGCCATGCAGCCGCTCATGAGGCTGGTGACGGGGATCCGCACCATCCGCGCCACCTACGAGGTCGCGCCCCGCCGCCGCATCGACGCCACCGTGGTGGCGTCCGCGGCGAAGGACCGCGCGTTCCTGGAAGGGCAGGCGCACCTCATCCGATCGCTGGCGGCGCTGGAGCGGCTGGAGATCGTGGCCGAGGCGCCGGAGCTGGCGCAGACCATCCGTCAGCCCCTCGACGGGCTGGAGGTTCGGATCCCGATGGCCGGCCTCTTCGACATCGCGGCGGAGATGACGAGGCTGTCGAAGGAGCGGCTGAAGATCGAGGCCGAGCTCGACGGCCTGCGCCGGAAGCTGGAGAACCCGCAGTTCGTGGAGCGCGCGAAACCGGAGGTCGTGGCCCAGAGCCGCGAGCGGGTCGCCGAGCTCGAGGCGCGCCGGCTGAAGGTGGACGGCACGCTGACCGATCTGCGCGGGGCCGGGGCGTGAGCCTCGATCCCGAGCGGGTCCGGCGAATCGTCCGCGAGGCCCTCGAGGAGGACATCGGCGCGCGCGACATCACCACGGAGGCCACGGTGCCGGTGCGCCTGCGGGCGCGGGCCGTGCTGGTGGCCAAGCAGGAGCTGGTGCTGGCCGGCCTCGAAGTGGCCGCGGCCGTCTTCAAGGCCCTCGATCCCGAGATCGTATGGCGGCCGGAGGGGAAGGAAGGCGATCGCTTCTTCCCCGGCACCGTGGTCGGATCCGTAGCGGGCCGGGCGGGCGCCCTGCTCACGGCGGAGAGGGTCGCGCTGAACTTCCTGCAGCGCCTCTCCGGCGTGGCCACCACGACGCGGCGCTTCGTGGACGCGGTGGCCGGCACGAAGGCCCGCATCCGCGACACGCGCAAGACGACGCCGCTCCTGCGCTTCCTCGAGAAGTACGCGGTCGAGGTGGGCGGGGGAGTGCCGCACCGGCCCGGGCTCGACGGCGGCATCCTGGTCAAGGACAACCACGTTCGACTGGCGGGGTCCGTGCGCGCCGCCACCCGGCGGGCGGTGGTGGCCGTCGCGGGCCTGGACGTGGAGCTGGAGGTCGAGGTCGAGGCGATCGAGCAGATCGAGGACGCCATCGGCGCGGGGGCGCGGATGCTGCTCCTCGACAACTTCAGCCCCGGCGCGGCGCGGGACGCGGTGGAGCAGGTCGCCGGTCGCGTGCCCGTGGAGGTGTCGGGCGGCGTCCGCCTCGAGAACGTGCGGGACTATGCGGAGGCGGGCCCGGACTACATCGCGGTGGGGGCCCTGACCCACTCGGCGGCGGCGGTGGACATCTCGCTGGAGATCGAGGTCTGACGCGCCCGCCGCGAGCCTCGCCGGCTGCCGCCGACCGCGTGCGCGCCCTGCTGCGGGCCCGCGGCTCGGACTGGTCCGCCCCCATCGAGTACTTCGACCAGGTCACGTCCACCAACGACGTCGCCCGGGACCGGGCGCGCGCCGGCGCCGCACAGTTCAGCGTCGTCCTGGCCGGCGATCAGTCCGCCGGCCGCGGCCGTCAGGGGCGGGAATGGATCTCCCCGCCCGGGAACCTCTTCCTGTCGGTCGTTCTGCGGCCGGCCCTCCGCTTCGCCGACGCGGGCCTCATCCCGCTGGCGGCGGGCGTGGCCGCGAGCGAGGCGCTGGACGCCTTCGGCGTGCGCGCGCGGCTGAAGTGGCCCAACGACCTGGTGGTGGGGGACCGAAAGATCGGAGGGCTGCTGGCCGAAGCGACATCGGCCGGCGAGGGCATCGAGAGCGTGATCCTGGGGATCGGCGTGAACCTGTCGCTGGACCCCGCGCACGGCCCCGCGGGCCTGCGCGACGTGGCCACCTCGGTCAAGGTCGAGACGAGGCGCACCGTCGCGCCCGAGGAGGCCGCCGCCGAGACCCTGGCGCGCGTGGCCGTCTGGTATCATGCCCTCGCCCGCGAGGGCGCGGCCACGGTGCTGGCGGCGTGGCGCGCGAGGTCGGTGCCCTGGTGGGGCCGGCCCGTCGAGGTTCGCTCCGGTCAGGGCCTGGTCCGCGGCGTGGCCCGGGGCGTGGACGAGCGCGGCGCGCTGCTGCTCGACCTCGAGGGAGGCGCCCGCGCGGCGCTCCTCTCGGGGGAAGCCCGGGAGCTGCGCCTGGCCGGGGATTGAACGCGGCGCGGCATGGCGCTCCTTCTCACCATCGACGTCGGCAACACGAACACCGTCCTGGGCCTCCACGAAGGCGCGGAGATCCGCGCCCACTGGCGGCTCACCACGCGGCGGGAGCAGACCGCCGACGAGTACGGCATCCTGGTGCGGAACCTCTTCGGGACGCAGGGCATAGCGCCCGCGCAGATCCTGGGCGTGGCCCTGGCCAGCGTGGTCCCGCCCTTGACCTCGGTGCTGGTCACGCTCTCGCGCCAGTACCTGGGGCACGAGCCGCTGGTAGTCGAGCCGGGCGTGCGGACGGGGATGCCGATCCTCTACGAGCCGCCCGGCGACGTTGGCGCGGACCGCATCGTGAACGGTGTCGCCGCTTTCGCGGCCTACGGCGGGCCCGTGATCGTGGTGGACTTCGGCACCGCCACCACCTTCGACGTGGTCACGCGGAAGGGCGAGTACCTGGGCGGCGTGATCTGCACCGGCGTGGGCGTGAGCGCGGAGGCCCTGTTCCAGCGCGCGGCGCGCCTCCCGCGCGTGGACATACGCAACCCCGGCAAGGTCATCGGCCGCTCCACCGTGGGCTCGATGCAGTCGGGCCTCTACTTCGGCTACGCGAGCATGGTGGAGGGAATCCTGGCCCGCATCAAGGCCGAGCTGGGCGAGCCGGCGCGCGTGGTGGCCACCGGCGGCCTGGCCGAGACGCTGGCCGCGGACATCCCCTCCATCGAGGCGGTGGACCCGGTCTTGACCCTCACCGGGCTGCGCCTCATCTGGGAGCGCAACCGCCCGGGGTCCCGCTAGCTAGCGGCCCCGGGAGCGACGCCGTGGCGCAGACCAAGGACGCCCGCGCCGACCCCGAGGCCGGCTATTACCAGACGATCGAGGAGTTCTTCGTCTCCCGCCGCGGCGACCCGCTGTTTCTCTCCAACGCCGACTGGCTCCTCATCAAGAAGTGGCGCTCGGCGGGAATCCCGTTGCGCATCGTACTGCGCGGGATCGCCGACGCCCTCGACTCCCACGCCCACTCGTGGGGCCGGGATCGGAAGGTGGGCAGCCTGGCCTACTGCGCGGCGGAGGTGGACGCCGCCTGCGAGCGGTGGCAGCGCGCGCTGGCCCTGGGCGGAGAAGAGCAGCAGGACGCGGCGGAGTTCCTCGCCGCCTACGCCGACTCCCTGGAGCGCGCCCAGCGCCTGGGGGCGGGGGCGGCGCCGGTGGCCCGGGCAACGGCCGCGGCGCTGCGGCAGCGGGCGTCGACCGCATCATCGAGCCCGGGGCTCGAAGAGTGGCTCCGCGAAAGGGAGGCCGCCCTGCTCGACGCCCTGCGACAGGACATGGGAACCTCTGCGGTGGCCATGATCGAGGCCGAGGTGGACAAGGATCTTGCACCGTACGGTGCCCGCATGCCGGCGCGGGTGCTGGCCCAGATCCGCGCGCAGTCCATCGCGCGTCGGATACTCGAGGTCCACGGCCTGGGCCGTCTGAGCCTCTTCCACCTGTGACCCGCACCTCGCACGCCGCGCACCTGAAGGTCGGCGACGTCGTCGAGCTCGACGTCGAGAAGGCGGTGTACCGCGGCCTCGGGCTGGCTCGGCACGAGGGACAGGTCGTCTTCGTGCCGCGGGCCATCCCCGGGGATCGGGTCCGCGCGCGGGTCGAGTCCGTCACCCCCGGCTACGTCCGGGCGGTTCCGGAAGCGGTGCTTCACGCCGCCGCCGAGAGGCGCGCCTCGCCCTGCCCTCTGTTCACGCAATGCGGAGGGTGCGCCTATCAGGACGTCGACTACGCGGAGCAGCTGCGCCTGAAGGAAGCGATCCTCCGCGAGTCACTCTCGCGCGCCGGCGTCCGGTGGGAGGGCGAGATCCCCGTCCGTGCCTCGCCCGAAGAAGGATGGAGGACACGGGCCACCCTGCACCTGGAAGAAGTCGAGGGCGCGCTGCGGATGGGCCTGCACGAGGAAGGCAGTCATCGCGTGGTGGACGTCGAGGCCTGCCTGCAGCTCTCGCCCGCGGTGAACGGGGCCGCACGGGCGTTGCGCGCGGCGCTCGACGAACGGCGGCCGGACGCCCGGCGGATCCACGACATCGACTTCGCGGAGTCGATCGACGGCGGCAGGCTCGTCGCCTGCCTGCAGACCGACCTGCCCGTTCCCGAGGCCGTCCGCCTCGCCCGTCTCGCCGACGACGTGCCCGGCTTGACGGGCCTGGGCGCGATGGCCGCGGACAGCCGCGGGCGCCGGTACCTGAACCTTCGGGGCGATCCGCACGTCGAGGCCGACGTCCATGGCCTTCGCCTGCGGTCGCACGTCCGATCGTTCTTCCAGGCGCACCGGTTCCTGCTCCCCGACCTCGTCGGGGACGTCGTGAACCTGACCCCGGCGGGCGGGATCGTGCTCGACCTCTACGCCGGCGTGGGCCTTTTCGCCCTGTCCGTGGCCGGGCAGGCCGACCAGGTACTCGGTGCCGAGCTGAATCCGGTGGCGGTCGAGGACGCGCGCGTGAACATCGACGTCAACCAGAAGGCGAACGTCCGGGTGCGGCAGGGCGACGTCCGGGAGGCCCTCGCCTCGTGGCCTGCAGCGCCGGGCGAGCGGGTGATCCTCGATCCTCCCCGGACGGGCGCGGGCGGCGCGGTGGTGAAGGCCGTGACCGCGCGCCGGCCGGACTGCGTCGTCTACGTCTCGTGCGACCCGCCGACACTGGGCCGCGACCTCGCCGCGTTCGCCAAGCAGGGCTACGCGCCGGACAGCGTGCGGGCGTTCGACCTCTTCCCGGACACCTTCCACCTGGAGGCCGTCGTCCGCCTGACGCCGCGCTGACGGACTTCCACTCGTCCCGGGGCGAGTTGAGTGACAGGCACTCAAGCGAACGTCGCCGGCACGGGCCGGCGTTCCTCCCGTCAAGCCCGCACCCTCGCGACCGCTGTTGGGGGTTGCGATCGCCTTCGCCGCCGGCGCTCTCATCGGCCAGGCGGCCACGATCGTCGCGCCTCTCGTCTTCGCCCTGGCCGCGCTGACGCTGATTCTCGCCGCGAGTCGTTCGAGGCTGTCCCGGGCGGCGGTCCTGGCGGCGGCGGTGGCCGCGGGCGCGAGCGCCGCGGGCATCGAGCGCGCGTCATACGAGACGGCGCCGTTGCGGCTGTGGGTGGCCGGGGACGGGATGGAGGACGTCCCGGCCCTCCTGCAAGGTTTGGCGGCGGCGGACGGCCTGGACGCTCGAGGGCGGTCGCTGGTCGTGGACGTGGAGACGCTGACGGTGGGCGGCGTCGAGCGGCGCGCGCGGGGCCGTGCGCGCATCGAGGTGGCGGGAACCGCTCCACCGGCCGGCGCCCGTCGTTTCGACGTCGCCGACGGCGATCGCGTGTCGGTCTGGGCGAGCCTGCGGGCCCAGCGCGGTTTCGGGAACCCCGGCTCTTTTGACGTCGCGTCTCATGCCCTTCGCCAGGGCGTCCACGCCTTCGGCTACTGCAAGAGCGGCCGGCTCCTCACCCCGCGGGGCGCGGGAGACGTGGGCTGGCTGCGGGCGGCGGCGTCGCGGGCCCGGCGATGGGCGCGCGGGGCGTTCGAGAGGTTCATGCTGGCCGGGCCCGAGCAGGGCCTGGCCCGGGCCATGGTGCTGGGCGATCGTACCGGCGTGGACGACGAAACCGCGGACGCCTTTCGCGTCGCCGGCACGTATCACATCCTCGCCATCTCGGGGGCCCAGGTCGCCCTGGTGGCCGGGATGCTGGCCGCGCTCCTGGCACGCGCGAACGATGGAGTGGTGGTGCCAGCGATCGTCATCCCGTTGACCCTGGCCTTCTACGCGCAGCTCGTGGGGGGCGACGCGCCCGTGGTGCGGGCGGCGGTCATGGCGGGCGTTCTGGTGGTCGGTCGTGCCCTCGACCTCGATGGGGACCTCGCCAACCTACTGGGCCTGGCCGCGCTCGTCCTGCTCGTGCACCGGCCGTCGTCGATCGCCGACGTCGGCTTCCAGCTCTCCTTCGGCGCGACCCTGGGGATCCTGCTGCTCACGCCGGTCCTCGTGGAGCGGCTCCCGGAGCTGCCGCTGCGGCTGGAGCTGGCCCTGGCGGCCTCGCTGGCCGCGCAGATCGCGATCACGCCGCTGCTCGTCTTCCACTTCAATCGCCTCGCTCCTGCTGCCCTCATCCTGAACCTGGCCGCGGTCCCGCTCTCGGCGGCGGTGCTCCTGACCGGCGTCCTCGTCCTGGCCGCGGCCCTGGTGCTGCCGGCGATCGCGCCGCACATGGGAGACGTGGCCTGGATCGCCGCGCACGCGCTCCTCGTCTCCGGCGAGCCGGGGCGATGGCCGATCCTGGACGTGCGCGCCCCCGCTCCGGGGGCCTGGGCGGTGACGGCTTATCTGGCCGGAACGCTGCTCCTGTGCCGCCGTCGGGCGCGCCTCGCGATCGCGTTCCTGGCCGCGGGCGTCGCCCTCCTCATCCTCGGCCCGGGTGCGGTGGCCGATGGTCGGTTGGCGCTGACCATCCTGGACGTGGGGCAGGGAGACTCCCTCGTCCTGCGCTCGCCCCGTGGCCGCGTATGGGTGGTCGATGCGGGCGGCGGTTTCGACAGCCGCTTCGACCTCGGCGAAGCGGTGGTCGGACCTTATCTATGGTCGCAGGGCCTGCGGAGGATCGAAGGCGTCGTGGTCACCCACGCCCATCCCGATCACGTCGGAGGCCTGCCGTTCCTGGTCCGGAGCTTCGGTGTCGGCGAGGTGTGGGAAGGCGTGGCGCCCCGGCGCGACCGAGGCTATCACGCCATGAACGCGGACCTGAACGCCGCGGGGGTGGGGCGGCGGACGGTGCTCCGTGACGTCCAGACCGCGTGGGACGGCGCCACGATGCGCGTCGTGTGGCCGAGGCCGGCCGGGCCTCCGCCGTGGTCCACACGCAACGACGATTCGGTGGTCCTGGACGTGAGCCTGGGCGCCGTGCACTTCCTGCTGGCCGGCGACATCGAGGAAGGGGCCGAATCCCGTCTGGGGCCGTCACGGGCCCAGGTCCTCAAGGTTGCGCACCACGGGAGCAAGTCCAGCACCAGCTCCCGCTTTCTCGGCGCCTTCGGGCCACGCGTGGCCATCGTCTCCGCCGGCTATCGGAGCCGTTTCGGCCATCCGCACCCGGCCGTCGTCGACCGGATTCGAGCCGCCGGAATCCGGCTCTACCGGACCGACCGTGACGGGGCGGTCACCGTCTCCACCGACGGCAACTCCATCTGGGTGCGGACCTTCCGCGACGGGCAGGAGGCACGCATCCGCTGAGGCTGCGGTTGAACCCCCTTGGCGATGTGTTAACATCCGGCGCTTGCCGGCGCTTGCACGCAGGTTCATCCCTGCCGGTCGCTTCGACCGTGCGGCAGCGCGCGGCGCGACCGCCTGCGTGACCGCCCTCGCCGGCGCCGGACGTCGAACCCGCTATGAGTGACGACAAGAAGCCGTTCACGGTCAACGATCGGCGGCACTTCACCGCCGACGGCGAGACGCGGGATGAGGACTCGTCCCGAGAGGAGCCCGAGGCCCGATCGGCGCCCGCCGCCACCGCGGACCCGGTACGGCCCGGCCTCGACTTCGCCGGCCTGATCCTGTCGCTGGGCGCGCAGGCCAGCATGTTGCTCGGCCTGGTGGAGGACAACGAGGACGCGCCGCCGCCGGACCTGGAGGGGGCGAAGGCGATCATCTCGCTGCTCGAGGTCCTGCGCGAGAAGACCGAGGGCCGGCGCACCGAGGACGAGGAGCGCGTGCTCGAGGGCATCCTCTACGAGCTGCGCATGGCCTTCGTGACACGGACGAGAGCGCAGAAGGCGTGAAACCGCTCGTGGCCGCGGGCCTCCTGCTCCTGCCCGCGCAGACGGGGATCCCGCCGGCACCGTCGCAGGACAAGGTCATCGACGTCCGCGCCGCCCGCCCGCCCAGCGGCAACACCTTCGAGGCGTTGTGGGCGGCCTACGAGAAGGCGGCGGCCAAGAACGATCAGGAAACGGCCCGCAACGTCCTGCGCGAGATCCGGCGCCTCCGCATCGAGCGCAACATCCTGTCCCTGGACACGTTCGCCCGGGCCCACGTGGCCCAGGGCCTCGACCAGCTGAAGAAGGGGGACCGGGAGCGCGCGGAGGCCGAGTTCAACGGCGCGCGGACCCTCGACCCCTACCTGCCCGACGCGTACTTCGCGATGTCGCTCGTGGAGCTGGAGAAGATCCCGCTCGGCATCGTGCCCGCGGTGACGGACATGGCCGCGGGGGTGGCCGCACCGCTGAACACCGCCCGGGGCCGGCAGCACGCGTCCACGCTCGGCGTGGCCGCGCTGCTCTTGACGCTCTTCGCCACCACCACCGTCGTGGCCCTGGCCCTGCTGCTCCGCCACGGGACGCTCCTGCTGCACGACCTCGACGAGGCGTTCGGCCGGGCGCCCGCGGTGCCGATCATCGTCTTCGCCGCCCTGCTCCTGCTGCCCGCCCTGACCCTGCAGGGCTGGGGCTGGCTGCCCTTCTGGTGGCTCGCCGTCGTCTTCGTCTACTTGAGCGGCCTGGAGAAGGCCGTGGCCGGGGTCCTGGTACTGCTGGGGCTGGCCGTGGGGCCCCTGCTCCAGACCCTCGAGGACTCGTCCCGGGCGCAGCAGAACCCGCTCTTCCGCGCGAGCATCTCCTCGCTCGAAGGCGGCCCGGACAGCCGGGCCCTCCTCGACCTCGAGGACGCGGTGCGGAAGTACGCGGACGACCGCGACCTCGACTACATGCTGGGGCTGCAGTACAAGAAGGCCGGCCGGTACGAGGACGCCGCGGCCCTGTACCGCGACATCCTGCGCACGGAGCCCGCCGACAGCATCGCCCTCAACAACCTGGCCAACGTCGAGTTCGCGAACGGGGAGTTCCCCGCCGCCATCGCGCGGTACAAGCTGGGGATCGAGTCCAACCCGGCGCCGGAGATCGCCGCCACGTTCTACTACAACCTGTCGCTGGCCCACCTGCAGCGCTTCGAGTACCAGCCGGCGCAGGAGGCGCGCTCCCACGCGGACCGGTCCGCCAGCGGCCTGGTCAAGGACTACGACCGGCTCTGGAAGTACGACAAGGGCGACTACGCGGTCGTGGACCTGGGCCTGGGCGAGGACCAGGTGGCCGAGAAGTTCGCGGGTGTGTCCAGCGGGGTGGGCAGGAAGAACCTTGCGGGCAAGGCGCCCGCCGCGGGGGGCGTGCAGCGCTGGCTGCCCGCGATGAGGAACCGCTTCGCCGCCATGGTGGGCGTCTTCCTGCTGGTCGTTTTCATCATCTCCAGGCTCCGCGGCAAGAAGATGTTCACCATGCACTGCGTGAAGTGCGGCACGCCCTTCTGCCGCCACTGTCAACTGGGCGCGGCCGCGGAGGGCCTGTGCACGCAGTGCCACCACCTGTTCATGGTCCGCGACGGGGTGTCGGGGCCGGCGCGCAACCAGAAACTGATGGAGGTGCAGAAGGAGGACGAGCGGCGCGGGCGCATCTTCCGGCTGCTCTCCGTCGTCTCCCCGGGCGCCGGGCACGTCTACGCCCAGCGCGTGCCGATCGGGTTCCTCCTCGCGTTCGTGTGGTACGGGATCATCTCGCTCATGCTGCTGGGCGGTCGCGTTCTGCCCTACACGGAGGTCCCGGCGGCGGTGGCCAAGCCCTGGGAGCTGGCCGTGGCCGGGGTGGCGATGCTCGCCACCTTCATCGCCGCCAACCGCATCGGGCCGGGCTTCGACTTCATGATGCCCATTCGGCGCGCCTCCTCGCCCGCGCGGCGCGGCCGGGTGGCCTGAGGGCCGCGGAAGGACATGGCCCTCGAAGGAACCATCAAGGACTTCGGTCTGCCCGACATCTTCCAGCTGATCGGGCTCCAGCGGAAGACCGGCCTGCTCACGCTCAAGCACGACAAGGAGAACGTCACCGTCACCTTCGAGAGCGGGCAGGTCGTCATGGCCGACTCGGCGGCCAAGCGCCTCGAAGACCGCCTGGGCAACGTGCTCGTCAAGCAGGGCAAGCTCACCAAGGAGAAGCTGGACGAGGCCCTGCAGACCCAGAAGGCCACGCTGCAGCGGCTGGAGCACATCCTCACCACCGGAAACTACATCACGCCCAAGGACCTGAAGGACGCCCTCCAGGTCCAGGTCTCGCAGATCGTGTTCCGCGTGTTCCGATGGAGGGACGGCGAGTACCACTTCGCGCCCACCGACAACGTGGACTTCGACCGGGACAACTTCACCCCCATGAGCGCCGACTTCATCCTCATGGAAGGGATCCGGATGGTGGACGAGTGGCCCATCATCGAGAAGAAGATCCCCTCCATGGATATCGTGTTCCGCACGGTGGTGGACCCCTCCCTGATCGAGGTGGCGGGCGGCTCGGGCGGCGGCGTGGAAGAGGTGCTGGCGGGCATGACCACGGAGAGCAAGCGCAGCCCGGCCAGCTCCGCCAGCAAGATCCGGCTTACCCCCGAGGAGGAGCGGATCTACAGGAGGGTGGACGGGACGCGGACCGTCCAGGGGGTCATCGACTCCACCGGCGGAGGCGAGTTCGAGGTCTGCCGCATCCTCTTCGACCTCCTGAACCGCAACATCATCACCCCCGTGGGCCGCGGCCCCACGCGCGACGCCAGCGTGGTCGGGCTGCCGGCCGCGGCGCCGTCCGCCACCACGGGCTACATCGTGGCCGGCCTCGGCCTGCTCCTCGCCATCGGCGGGATCCTCGTCCGCCGGGAGACGCCCTTCGCGGTGACGGGCCTGCCGCCGGTGATCAGCCCCGCCTCCGCCCTCATCCTGGAGGCCGCCAGCCACTCGCGCCTCGACCGGCTGGACCGCGCCATCCTCGCGTATCACCTCGTCCACGGAACGGCGCCCGCCACGCTGGAGGTGCTGGTGGGCGAGGGGCTCGTGGACCGCAGCTACCTCCACGACCCCTGGGACCGGCCGTACCATTACGCCCTCACCGAGAACGGCTACCTCTTGAGCGGGGTCGGCGACAGCGGAAAGACCGCGCCGGGCACCGTGGTGGAGAGGTCCCTCCCCGTCGAGAAGCGCTAGACGGCGCCCCATGGAGCGCATGCGCCTCGACACGCTGTCGCCGCGCGGCTGGCGCGAGCCCGCGGTGACCGTCGGCAACTTCGACGGCGTGCATCGTGGGCACCGGTCGCTGGTGGAGGCGGCCGTGCGCCAGGCCCGTGAGCGCCGCGGGACGGCGGTGGCCCTCACCTTCGATCCCCATCCCTCGCGGGTCCTGAGCCCGGACCGCGCGCCGTCCACCCTCATGACCCTGGACCAGAGGGCGGAGGCGCTGGCAGCGCTCGGGATCGAATGCCTGGCCGTCCTGCCCTTCACGTTCGAGCTCTCGCGCGAGAGCGCCGCGGACTTCGCACGCAAGGTCCTGCGCGAGGCGATGGGGGCGCGGGTGGTGGTGGTGGGCGAGAACTTCCGCTTCGGGCGCGGCCGCGAGGGCGACCTGGCCGCCCTCGGGGAGTCGCTGGGCTTCGCCGTCCTGGGGACGCCGCCGGTCGTGCACGAGGGCGCGCCCATCAGCAGCACCCGCATCCGCGAGGCCCTGGCGCGGGGCGCCGTGCGCGCCGCCCGCGACATGCTCGGCCGGCGGTTCTTCGTGGACGGGACGGTGGTGAGGGGCGTGGGCCGCGGCCGGGAGATCGGCCTGCCCACGGCCAACCTCGCCGTCTTGAACGAGACGCTGCCCGCGCGCGGGGTCTACGCGTGCCGTTGCCGGGAGCTTGGAGAGGCGGGCGGGGCTCTCCATCCGGCCGTGGTCAACATCGGCCACCGGCCCACGTTCGGGGGCGGGGCCCTCTCCGTGGAGGCGCACCTGCTGGACTTCGACGGCGACCTCTACGGGCGGGCGCTGCGCATCGAGTTCGAGGAGCGGCTCCGCGAGGAGCGGACCTTCGCGGGACCCGAAGCGCTCGTCGCGCAGGTGCGGGACGACGTCGCCCGGGCCCGTCGGATGCTTGATATAGTCGATCGGGGACCGGGCGCATGAGCGAGCTCACGGTGGACAAGCGCGACGTGGAGGACGTGACCCTCCTGTACCCGAAGGGCTTCATCAACGCCCACACCGTGCGCCTGTTCGAGGGCGAGATCCGGGGCGCGATCCAGCAGGGCCGCTGCAAGATCGTCGTCAACTGCTCCGGCCTCTCCTACATCGCCAGCGCGGGCCTGGGCGCGCTCATGGGCGCGATCGAGGAGATCCGCGGAAGCGGAGGAGACCTCCGGCTCGCCAGCCTCAACGACACCGTGCGGAACATCTTCGAGATCCTGGGCTTCAACCACCTGTACCGCATCTACCCCTCGGAGATGGACGCCATCCTGAGCTTCGCGCAGGACGGGGCGACCCGGTCTTGAGGCGTCCCGCGAGCGCTGCGGCGCGGCGGGGGGCGAGCCCGAAGAAAACGGGCGCCCCGCGGCCGGCCCTGATCCTGACCGTGCCCAGCGAGACCTCGTTCCTCGGCCTCGTCCGGGAGGTCACGCGCAAGATGGCGGAGACCGCGGGCTTCGACCTGGGCACCGCCGACCAGGTGGCCCTGGCCGTGGACGAGGCCGCCACCAACGTCATCGAGCACGCCTACCGCGGCGCCCCCGACCGCGAGGTGGAGATCAGGCTCGAGGACCGGGGCCCGGAGTTCAAGGTGGAGGTGGTGGACTCCGGCAACACCGTCGATCCCCGCGCCGTCCCCGACGTGGACCTGCGCCGCTACGCCAAGGAGCGGCGGACTGGCGGCCTGGGGATGCACCTGATGGAGAAGATCATGGATTCCGTGACCTTCCGGCGAAGCGCCGGCCGGAACGTCTGCCGCCTGGTGAAGCGGAAGGCGGCGGTGGCGCGGGGCCGATAGCGGGCGCGCATCACTCCATGGAGACGCCGGTCGTCTTCCAGTACCAGCAGAGCCTGCACGAGTTCCGCGCGGGCGGCGTCCCCGACGTCCTGCTCAAGCGGATGTCGGAGCTCATCTCGCTCCTGGACCTGACGACCACCCTCGGCTCCGGGCTGGCGGGGAGCGAGATCCTCGACGCCGCGCTCCTGATCGTGATGGGGGAGCTGCAGGCGCGCCGGGGCTGCTTCCTCGTACGCGAGCAGGGCGGCGAGTATCGCCTGCGGGCCTCCCGGGGCCTGGGGGCGGGCGTGCCCGCCTTGGTGGCGCTGGGGACGCTGGCGCCGGGCGTGGTGATCACGCGCGCGTCGCCCGCGCACGCCCGCGCCCTCGAGAGCCTGGGCCTCGACCTCCTCTGCCCGATCCTGAAGGCGGGCCGGCCCATCGCGGCCCTCGGCCTGGGCGCCCGGGCCGACGGCCGCCCCTACGGCCGCGAGGAGACCGCTTTCCTGGAGAGCGTGGCCGCGTGCTCCGCCACCCCCATCGAGAACGGCCTCATCTACGACGAGCTGAAGCGTCTCAACCAGCGCCTCTCGGTGAAGGTGTTCCAGCTGCACAACCTCTTCGACGTGAGCCGCGAGCTGACCTCGACCTTCGACGAAGCGGCTATCCAGAGCCTCGTCACCACCACGCTCATGGGCCACCTCATGGTGTCGCGGTGCGCGCTCTACCGGCTGAGCGAGGGAGGCCTCGTCCTCGCGGATGCGCGCGGCCTGGGCGGGGAGGATCTGGCCCGGCCGGTGCCGGAGGAGGAGGCGCGGCCCGTCCTCGAGGTCCTCAAGGCCCCGCTGGCCGTCCCCGATCTGCCGGCGGGGCCGGTCCGGGAGCGCCTGGCCGCGGCGGGGATGGCGCTCCTGGTGCCGCTCGCGGCGGGGTCGCGAGCCCTGGGCTTCCTCGCCGTGGGCGCCCGCGTCTCGGGCGTGCCTTTCACCGAGGAGGACCGGGAGTTCGCGCAGACCCTGGCCCGGCAGGCGGTGGCGGCCCTGGAGAGCGTCCGCCTCCACCGCCTGACCGTGGAGCAGCAGCGCCGTGACCGCGAGATGCAGATCGCCCGCGAGATCCAGCAGAGCCTCTTCCCCGACAGCTTCCCGAGCGTCCCCGGCTTCGAGGTCTTCGCGCTGAGCCTGCCCTGCCACGAGGTGGGCGGCGACCACTACGACGTCATCCCCCTGCCCGGCGGGCGCGTGGCCGTGGCCATCGCGGACGTCTCGGGCAAGGGGGCGCCCGCCAGCATCCTCATGGCCTCGGTACACGCCTCGCTGCGGGCGCTGGCGGGCACGGCCCCGCCCGCGGGGCTCATGCAGCGCATCAACCGGTTCCTCTTCGAGAACACCCAGGCCAACCGCTACGCCACCGTCTTCTACGGGGAGCTGGACCCCGCGGCGCGGCGGCTCTCGTACGTGAACGGCGGGCACATCCCGCCGTATCGCGTGGGCGCGGGCGGGCGCGAGGACCGGCTGGACACGGGCGGCCCCGCGCTGGGGGTGATCGAGGACGCCGTCTACGAGGAGGGGGTGGTGGCGCTGGAGAAGGGGGACCTCGTGGCCATGGTGACCGACGGGGTGACCGAGGCCGCCTCCGTGGAGGACGTCGAGTTCGGCGACGCGCACGTGATCGAGGTGCTGCGGCGGCGGCGGGAGGCGGGCGCCGAAGGCGCCCTGCGCGGGCTGGTGGAGGCCGTGAACGCCTGGACGGGGCCCGCGGGCTGCGCGGACGACCTGACCGCGCTCGTCCTGTGCGCTCTGTGAGCGGCGAGTTGCCACCAACGCGGTGCAGTCCTGGCAGCAGCAGTTCCCTCCCCCTACGTGGGGAGGGATAGGGTGGGGGGTCAGATAATGACCCTCCGCCTCCACAACACGCTGACCGGCCGCGTGGAGACCTTC